>CAIQXC010000952.1 GCA_903875675.1 Akkermansiaceae bacterium | reverse complement strand
TGAGCTCACGCCGAAGTCGTTCGACTGAGCTCACGCCGAAGTCGTTCGACTGAGCTCACGCCGAAGTCCTCTTCACCTATCGCCTGGTTTGAGGCTCCACCTCGCTAAAGTTCAAGTGACTGCCTGCTTCATGCTCGCCCGGGTTCAAGTGTTGCGTCTTGGGTCTGAGGCGCAGCCTCGCTAGACGGAGAGTCGCAACCTCACAGTTCCTGATCTCGGAGGAAAATGATTAGGCAAATTTTTCCGGGCCAACGGCCCATCCTATGCCAGCCTTGGGCAACGCCCAAGGTCAAGCGCCACCATAATATTCAATGGCTGAAAGCCCGGCATCTATGGCTAGACCCGATGTACAACGGAGATGCGGCGGGCTTTCAGCCCTCAATAACATCGGTTTGATCGCGACCCAGGGCGATGCCATAGGCTGGCAAATTGCCGGGCCGTTGGCCCTGAAGAGTGCCAGTCCATTTTCCGGAATTACGGGCCACTTCCCCGTCAATTCAAAGCCGGGGTCAGGAAGCCTAAGATTCAAGAGGCGCAGCCGAGCCTGGAGCCGACGCGGGCGTAGAGTTCTGTTTGGGAGGCGGAGTGGTCTAGCAGGTCGGCTTCGAGGCGGATCGCGCCGGGTTCGAACAAGGTGATGGTGGAGGATCCGCCAAAGGCAAAGTAGCCTTTTTCGGTGCCTTTGGCCACCGGAGTGCCGGAGTGATAGGTTTGGGCGATGGTGCCGACGCAGGTGGCTCCAATTTCCAACAATAACACCGTCCCGAAGCGGGGACTCTCAAGGCGGGTGATGGTCCGTTTGTTAGTCCAGAGGTAAGACAGGTGTTTGCGCAAGGCGAGCGGAGATACCGAGAACAGCGGACCTTCGATGCTGCGCGTCGGGCCAGGGGTGCCGGCCACCGGAAAGTGGAAACGATGGTAGTCCACCGGGCATAGGCGTGAGAGCACCAACGCACCGTCGGCATAACGCGCAGCGAGCTCGCCATCCCCGAGTAATTCTGGCAGATTGAAGCGCTGGCCCTTGACGAAGACGCCGTTGATGGCCGAGGCCCGCTGGAATCCGAGATGGCGGCCGTCGGCCGGGAACACGGCCGATGCGTCATCCGCATCGATCGGGCGGGCCGTGGGCTTGAGTTTCCGATAGAAAAATTCGTTAAAGCTGGCGAAGGTGTCCGGCGCGTCCGCAAACTCGGAGGGATCCAGTCCGTAGCGGGTGATGAATGGGGCGATGCGCGCTGCCGACTTCGGGCGGCTCATCCGGCGGCCATACCATTTGGAAAATACTGGCCGCTTGATGAGAGCGGCGAGGGCGAGCGCGCCGAGCGGGTGGCCATAGGTCCAGCGCAGGAATGCCTCGCCATAGACTTGTTCGGTCTCGAAGGTGCCGGTGTGGCGGTTGAAATAGCGGATAGGTTCCACCTGCGAGAAGTTTAGGGCAGCTGGGTCGAGCCCATCAGGAAACGGTCGCACTCGCGGGCGGCACCGCGGCCTTCGTTGATCGCCCACACCACCAGCGACTGGCCGCGGCGCATATCGCCGGCGGCAAACACCCCGGGGAGGTTGGTGGAAAAGGTCCCGTGATCGGCCTTGACGTTAGAGCGAGGGTCAGTGTCGAGGCCGAATTGCTGGATGATGTTAGACTCGGGGCCGGTGAAGCCCATGGCGAGCAGGACGAGTTGGGCTGGGATGACGCGGAGGGAGTCTGGGACTTCCTGTGGGATGAAGCGGCCTTGGTCGTCTTTGGCCCACTGGATATCGACGAGTTCCAACCCGGTTAGTTTGCCTGCGGCATCCTTGATGAATCGCTTGGTCTGCACCAGATAGTGGCGGGGATCGCCACCTTGGAGCTCGGCGGCTTCCTCCTGGCCGTAGTCCATCTTGTACACCTTGGGCCATTCGGGCCAAGGATTGTCGCTAGCACGCTGCAGTGGCGGCTTTGGCAAAATCTCCAACTGAATCACATTTTTGCAGCCGTGACGCAGGCTCGTGGCCACACAGTCGGTGCCGGTATCGCCGCCACCAATCACCACCACATCTTTGCCCGAGGCATTGAGCTCGGGTAACGTGCCATCGAAATCATGGTCCAATTGAAAGCGCGTGTTCTCCGTTAGAAATGTCATCGCCAGATGCACACCATCTGCATCGCGGCCGTCGATGGGCAGGTCGCGGGCCTGGGTGGCGCCGCAGCACAGGACCACCGCGTCGAAGTCGCGGCGCAGCCGTTCGGCACTCCATTGCGGATCGGTGCCGACGCTGATGCCTGTTTTGAACTCGATGCCTTCTTCGCGCAACAGATAGACGCGGCGCCCGAGCACATCGAGCTTATCAAGTTTCATGTTAGGAATGCCGTACATCAGCAAGCCGCCGATGCGGTCCTCGCGTTCGAGGACGGTCACTTGGTGGCCGGCCTGATTGAGTTGATCCGCACAAGCGAGGCCTGCCGGGCCGGAACCGACGACGGCGACCTTTTTGCCGCTGCGTTTGGCTGGGATGTTAGGGGTGACCCAGCCATGCTGCCAGCCGTGGTCGATGATTGCGCACTCGTTATTTTTGATAGCCACGGGCGGCTTGATGACACCGAGGACGCAGGAGCCTTCGCATGGGGCGGGGCAGACGCGTCCGGTGAATTCCGGGAAGTTATTGGTTTTATGCAGGCGTTGGAGGGCTTCCTTCCAGCGGCCGCGGAAGATCAGGTCATTCCATTCGGGGATGAGGTTGTTGACGGGGCAACCGCTGGCCATGCCTGCGACGAGGTGGCCGGTGTGGCAAAACGGGGTACCGCAATCCATGCAGCGTGCGCCCTGATCGCGTTGCTGTTTTTCGTCGGGATGGATTTTGAACTCGTTCCAGTGTTTGATCCGCTCGAGCGGTGCGATCTCGGAATCGGTCTTCCGCTCCAGTTCCATGAATCCTGTTGGCTTGCCCATTGTCGTCGTAAGTTTGTTAGTTGTGAGAAAAAAGGCCGAGAGGCAACAACACGCCGAACCCCAGACAAGAGCAGATTTCGCTGATCTTCCCGTTTTGTCTGGCGCGGCTTGTGAGGCTCTTCATCTTCATTTCTTGTGTCTTGTGTCTTGTGTCTTGTGTCTTTGGGTCTTGTGTCTTTAGGTCTTGTGTCTTAGGTCTAGTTCCCCCCGACGCGGGAAAGGTCTTTAAGATTTTCCTCAAAGGCAGCCATCGCGGCCTCGTCGCCGGACAATCCCTGAGCCTCGACTTTCTTGAAGCATTCGAGCATTCGTTCATAGTCGCGAGGCATGACCTTGTAGAACTTTGGCAGTTCGGCGTCCCAGTGATCGAGCAGCCAAGCAGCGCGTTGCGAGCCGGTATGTTTGAGGTGCGCTTCAATCGTGGTTTTGACCTTGGCGATATCCGCGTCATCCGATTCGATCAACCGATAGAGGTTGACCATTTCCTTGTTGAGGCGCTTTTCAAACAGCCCGTCGATATCATAGACATACGCCGAACCGCCGGACATGCCGGCGGCGAAGTTGCGGCCGGTCTCTCCTAGCACGATCACCTCGCCGCCCGTCATGTATTCGCAGCCATGGTCGCCGATGCCTTCGACCACGGCATTCACGCCGGAGTTGCGCACGCAGAAGCGTTCGCCGGCGATGCCGCAGATATATGCCTGGCCCTGGGTGGCACCGTAGAAGGCGACGTTGCCGATGATGACGTTGTCGGCGGCCTGGAACCGTGCGCCGCGTGGCGGATAGACAATGATGTTAGCGCCGGACAAGCCCTTGCCAACATAGTCGTTAGCATCGCCTTCCAGTTCGAAGGTCATGCCTGTGGGGGTGAAGGCGGCGAATGACTGGCCGGCGCTGCCGCGGAATTTGAGTTCGACGGTTCCCGGTGGCAATCCCTTGCCGCCATGCCTGCGGCTGATTTCACTGCCGGTAATGGTTCCCACCACCCGGTTGACGTTGGTGATAGGCAACTCAATGCGCACTTTCTCGCCACGCAAAATTGCCGGTTCGCACAGCGCCAGCAAGTGGGTGTTGTCCAGCGCCTGGGCCAACCCGTGATCTTGCGCGATCTGACAATAGGTGCCAACCCGGTCCACCACGTCGGGACGATGGAAGATGGATGTTAGGTCGATGCCCTTGGCTTTCCAATGATGGGTCGCCTCGGCGGTATCGAGGCATTCGACGTGGCCGACCATTTCATTGATCGTTCGGAACCCGCATGCAGCCATGATTTCGCGCATTTCCATGGCGATGAAGCGCATGAAATTGACGACGTGTTCGGGTTTGCCGGCAAAGTTTTTGCGCAGTTCGGGGTCTTGGGTGGCGATGCCGACGGGGCAGGTGTTTTTCTGGCAAACGCGCATCATCAGGCAGCCGACGCTCACCAGAGGAGCGGTGGCGAAGCCGTATTCTTCGGCACCCAGCAGGGTTGCGATGGCCACGTCGCGGCCGGTTTTCAACTGGCCGTCGGTTTCCAAAACCACCCGGCTGCGGAGGTCGTTGAGCAACAGGATTTGGTTAGTTTCGGCGAGACCGAGTTCCCAAGGAGCGCCGGCGTGATAGATGGAGGATGTGGGCGAGGCACCGGTGCCGCCGTCGTGGCCGGAGATGAGGATGACATCGGCGTGAGCCTTGGCGACGCCCGCAGCGATGGTACCGACGCCGACTTCGGCCACCAGCTTGACGTTGATGCGGGCACGCGGATTGGCGTTTTTGAGGTCGTGAATCAATTCAGCGAGGTCTTCGATCGAATAGATATCATGATGGGGAGGGGGCGACACCAAGCCCACGCCCGGGGTTGAATAGCGCACTTTGGCAATCCATGGATAGACCTTGGAGCCGGGCAATTCGCCGCCCTCACCGGGCTTGGCTCCTTGTGATATCTTGATTTGGATTTCATCGGCATTGACCAAGTACTCGCTGGTGACGCCGAAGCGGCCGGAGGCGACCTGTTTGATGGCGGAGCGTTTGCTATCTCCGTTAGGCATGGGGGCAAAGCGGGCCGGGTCTTCGCCGCCTTCGCCGGTATTGGATTTACCGCCGATGCGGTTCATCGCGATGGCGAGGGTTTCGTGGGCTTCCTGGGAGATTGAGCCATAGGACATGGCCCCGGTTTTGAAGCGCTTGGTGATGGCTTCGATGGATTCCACCTCGTCGAGAGGCACGGGTTTGAGACCCTTGCGGAAACCCATCAGTCCGCGCAGCGTCGAGATATTTTCGCTCTGGAGGTTGACCTTGGCGGCGTATTGACGGTACACCTCGTAGCTGCCGGTGCGCACCGCCTTTTGCAGCAAGTGGATGGTTTCCGGGTTGAACAAATGGTACTCACCATCGGCACGCCATTGATAGATACCGCCCGGATCCAGAGCGTGCTGATCATCGGCGAGGTGGCGTTCGGGGAATGCGGCGCGGTGGCGTGCGAGGGATTCTTCGGCGATCTGGTCGATGCCCGAGCCCTCGCAGCGGCTGGAGGTGCCGGTGAAGTACTGGTGGACGAGTTCGGAGCTGAGGCCGATGGTTTCAAAAATTTGGGCACCGCGATAGGAGGCGACGGTGGAAATGCCCATTTTTGCCATGGTTTTGACCACGCCCTTGATCGATGCCTTCAGATAGTTATAGATCGCTTTGTCGAAGGGGATGGCCAGCATGTCATCCGCAATCATCTGGTGGAGCGAGTCGAAGGCCATGTACGGGTTGATGGCGTCCGCGCCGTAGCCGATGAGGGTGGCGAAGTGATGGACTTCGCGGGCCTCGCCGGTTTCGAGAATGATGGAAACGAGGGTGCGGGTGCCGGCGGCCACCAGATGGTGGTGGAGTCCCCCCATGGCTAGCAACGTTGGGATGGCGGCGTTGGATGCGCTGAGGTTTCTATCGGAAAGGATGAGGATGTTGCAGCCGTCGGCGATCGCTTGGTCGGCGGTGTCGAAGAGTCGTTGCAGGGCTGAGGTGAGTCCCTCGCCGCCCTGTTTTGCTGGGAAGAGCATGTCGAGGGTAATCGATTGGAACCCGCGTTGATCGACTTCGCGCAATTGAGCGAGGGCGCAATTGTCGATGAGCGGGTTGTCCAAACGGATCATGCGGCAGCTTTGCGGGCCGGGCTGGAGCAGGTTGCCTTCCGAGCCGATGAAGGTTTCCGTGGCGGTGATAAGTTCTTCACGGATGCAATCGAGCGCCGGATTGGTCACCTGCGCAAAGATCTGCTTGAAATACTGATAGAGGTGCTTCGGCTTGGTTGAGAGCACTGCCAGCGGGGTGTCGTTACCCATCGAGGAAATCGGTTGGACGCCGGTGCTGGCTGATGGCCCTAGCAGCAAGCGCAGATCCTCGTAGGTGTAGCCAAAGGCGAGTTGGCGCTCCGGGATGCGCTGCGGTTCGACGGCAATAGGCGCAGCGGGAGCAGGCAACTGAGCGAGGGTGAGGCGGTTTTGTTCCAACCACTCGCGGTACGGTTGGGCGCTATATATGCGCCGCTTTACTTCCTCGTCGGGGACGATGCGGCCTTCGTTCATGTCCACCAGGAACATCCGGCCGGGGCGCAGGCGGCCTTTTTCGACGATCGAGAGTGGATCGATATCGGGCAGCACACCCACTTCAGAGGCCATGATGACGAGGTCGTCATCGGTGACGTAATAGCGGCTAGGGCGGAGGCCGTTGCGATCGAGCACGGCGCCGATTTGCTGGCCGTCGGAGAAGGTGATAGAGGCTGGGCCGTCCCAAGGTTCCATGAGGCAGGCGTGGAATTCATAGAACGCGCGTTTATCTTGATCCATCATGGTGTGGCGTTCCCATGGTTCGGGAATCATCATCATCATGGCGTGGGTTAGATCGTAGCCGCCGTAGTGCAGGAACTCCAAGGCGTTATCAAAGCGAGCGGAGTCCGAGCCATCCTCGTCGATGACGGGAAAGAGTTGCTCGATGTCGGTACCGAAGATGTCGCTGGTGCACAGCGCTTGGCGGGCACGCATGAAATTGGCATTGCCGCGAACCGTGTTGATCTCACCATTGTGGGCGATGAATCGGTTCGGGTGCGCCCGTGACCAACTGGGGAACGTGTTGGTGGAAAACCGGGTGTGCAGCAACGCCAGCGCGGATTCGAAATCCGGGTCGTGCAGGTCATAGAAATAATCTGACAACTGGCAGGCGGTGAGCATGCCTTTGTAGATCATGGTTTTGGCTGACAAGCCTGTGACGTAGTAGTAATTGGCACCGGGGAAGGTGTTGCCGCGGTTCCCGTGGACGTCGCTAAATTTATTAGGGACATCGTTGGTGCGGATGGCATAGGCGACGCGTTTGCGGATGACGTAGAGTTTGCGCTCAAACTCCATCGGATCGGTGATGTCCGGGCTGCGCTTGAGAAATACCTGCTTGATGACCGGTTCGTAGCGGCCGGAGGTCTCGCCGAGGATTTCGCTGCGGACCGGCACCGTCCGCCAACCAATGAATTTTTGGCCTTCGTCGCGGATGACGTGTTCGAAGAGTTGCATGGCCGCCTCGCGCACACTCGGTTCCGGGGAGAGAAACACCAAGCCAGACGCGTATTCGCCTTCCGGGGGCAGTTCGAGGCGTTGTTTGGCCAATTCCTTGCGGAGGAATTTGTCGGGCATCTGGACGAAAATGCCTGCGCCATCGCCAGTGGCTGGATCAGCGCCGCTGGCACCGCGATGGTCCATGTGGCTGTTCATCAGCAGGGTTTTGAGGATGATATCGTGGGAGCGCCGTCCTTTAAGGTGCGCGATGAAACCCACGCCGCAGCCATCTTTTTCCTGTGAGGGATCCCACAGTCCTTGTGGTGCAGGCCAGCCAAGCGGTGAGTGTTGCGTATCAGACATGTGAGGCGGTGGATGGGGGTGAACGGGGAAAATTGGGCCTAAGCCAGCCGATACCGGCGTGGCGCGCGCAAGATAGTCGCCTTTTCGATGGGGGCAAGCGGATTTTCCGGCCGGGCGATCTGGACAGATCCGTTTCAAGGAGTGGAGGCCTGCCCCCTTCAAGGAAAGTGGGCATCTTGCCCACATTCGCCCATGAGATGTGCAAGAAGTGAAGCAGCCAGGCGGCTGGATTTGCTCCGCACATGGGCGAATGGCGGCGAGGACGCCACCACTCCTTGAGTTCCCCTCAAGGAGAGTGGGCATCTTGCCCACATTTGCCCATGAGATGAGCAAGAGGAAGCCGCTAGGCGGCTGGATTT
>CAIQXC010000951.1 GCA_903875675.1 Akkermansiaceae bacterium | reverse complement strand
GCCCAAGCCATAAGCGGCAAGCATCAAATTACGTGGCCCCGGCTTGGTTTAGGCCGAGATCGAGATAAACGTATGCAGCTATAGAATTATTTCCCTGCGGTTTTGAGCTTGCCGGTGACCACAAAGCGATGCGGGCCGGCGGCCAGATGCGCCACAGCGGCCGTGCTGAGGCCGTCCAATTCGATGGCGGGTTGTTCGAAGTTGGAGGTGGGCACGCTCACATCGGCTTCGGTGTCGGCGGGAATATTTACCTCAAGCGTTAGATTGTTGGCGGTCAAGGCCCAGGCCACGTTGACGTCACCGTGAGGCGTGGGCACGCTGCCTTTGGCCCATGTCAGGTCGCACAACTGGGGTCGGATGGCGAGGGTTTTGAAGCCCGGGCTGGCGGGGGTGACGCCGAGCACCCGCGAGGACATTTGTATGAGCGGCGAGGAGCACCAACCGTGGCTGAGGTCGCCGCCGTTCCACATTTCGCGGAACGACTGGGTCTCGGGCACAATCTGCCATCTCCGCATCTGGGCGGTGCCGTAGGTGCCGAACAGCCCGGCATGGTCGATGGCTTGGAACACCCAGTGCATGAACCAGGGCTGGGTGTTGAGCTGTTTTTCCGCCAGCACTTTGTCGGTGATCGCCGCTTGTCGGTCCTTGGGCGCGAGGTCATAGAGCACGGCGAGGAGGTTGACGTGCGGGCTGAAGGTTTCAATATCCTTGTCAGCCGGCAGCCATTGATAGGGTTTGACGGAGGTCTGGAACGGTTTGCCGTCGCGATACAATCCCTTTTGTTCGTTCCAGAGTTCACGGTTGAAGGCCACTGCGATGTCCTTGCGCAATTGAGCGTACTTCGCCACTCGCGCGGCGTCACCCTGCAGCGCTGCCACCCGCGCTGCCATGAGCAACCCATGATAATAGAATGCAGTTAGATATCCCTGGCCGATCACCGCCGGCGGGTGGTGGCACTCGAATCCGCCGATGCTCACCCAGTCCATAAACATATAATTGGGAGCTTCGGAAATGATCCCGTTCTTGCCGCGCCAAGTGGCGTAGGTGTCGAGCAGTTCGTGTACGAAAGGAGCCATTTCATCCACCAGCGATTTGTCGCCGGTGAAGTCATAGTAATCCATCAACATTTGCAGCCAGCCAATGGAATAACTTGTGTGAAAGTTGTGGTAATTTCTATCCTTCAGCAGCCAGCCAAATTTGCGCACGTCCTGGCGGGTCAGCCACGGCTGGGCAAACGCATAGTTGTTAGCCATGGCTTCGATCACGTAATCGCCGGGGTCGCAGATGGGTTCCTGGTGGTTGGGTGAATCGAGGTGATGCGTCTGCAGGCATATCTGCACCGTCCACCGCGAGACTTTCCATAGCCGGTTGAGGGCTTCGTCGCTGCACTCGAAGGTGCCGCGATAGGCGACGGGCTGGGAGGTGAAAGTGGCCCCGGCATCGAGGACTTCGATGGGCTCGGTGACGTGGCTGAACTCGACCGTGAAGGCCGGTGCAATTTCGGTCATGGCGGAGCATTCCAGCGATTGCTCGCCGCCAGCCAAGGTGAAGCTGGCCTCGCGGTGCGCCTTGATGTTGACTTGCGCTCCCTTGCCGCCTCTGACCTTGAGCGTCGGATAGGCACTGAGGACCCGGTCGAACACCACCTTGAAACTGCCATCCTTGGTGAAGCGCTTGTCAGCTGGCAGCCCTTCCATGCGCGCCACCGGATAGCTCGCCTCCATCAACGGCGGAATCTCGCTGGCCACCAGTGGATCTGCAATGTTAGGCACCACTTGCGCTGCGGGAGCGGCCGCGTCGTCAAACCCTGCTTTGAGCCACTCCGTGGTGGCTTGTGCCGGAATGGCGTGCCAGCTCGCATCGGATTTCACGGTCACTTTCTGTTGGCCGGGCAACGTCATTTCCGACTCAAACAGAAATGCGGGCCGCCCGCTGACTTTGGCGGCGATGACGTTTTTGCCTTTGGTGAAGTAGGGTGTCAGGTTGCGATAATCATAGAACCAGCGGTGGGTGTTGCCGCCGTCATAGTCACGCCCCATGTCCACAGGGCCGCGCGAGACGAGTTGCCCGTTGATGTAGAGTTCGTAGTGGCTATCTGCGGTGAGCCAGGCAGCAACCTGCTGCGGCGCCTCGGCCAGCGTGAGTTCCTTGCGAAACCACCCACTACCGGATATCCACTGCGCCTGCCACGGCCCGGGCTTTTGGCATTTGTTATGAAACGCGTAGTCACGTGTCTGCACGCCCTCGGCGTCCACCTGGGTCTTCATCCCCGGATAGGAAATCGGTCCGGTGGCCTCAGCGGCCCGCGCACCCGCCACTCCGGCAGCGGCGATCACTAGGAATGCCAGACGCAAGTAATGATCTATGGGTTTCATTCGTTTCATTGGTTACTTATGAGTTATCGGTTCAGACAAGGTGCTAAATGCTATCAATTCCATATCTCATTTATCATCCGTGCAATCTGCGGTTTTATGCTCTAACTTCAAATGGAAACTTCGGAGTTGGGTTTTCCCGGTGTTTGCCGTTTGGTTGCGAGGGGCTCGCAGGCAGATGTTCGATTTCAGTTTTCGACGACGACGCGGAAGCCGACGTGATAGACGCGCTGCCAGCTCGGGTAGCCGAGGCGGAAAGTTGACGTGGAGCGCAGTGGCCGGTCGTGCCATGAGCCGCCGCGGACCACCTTTTGGTTGGCCGGGGCGAGGCTGTTGCGGCCGTCGCTATCATTGTAGGGATAGGGCTTGTAGTCTGAGCGAGTCCACTCGGCGACGTTGCCGTGCATGTCGCACAAGCCCCACGGGTTAGGCTGATATTTGCCGGTGGGCGCCAAGTGCAGCACGCCATCGTTGAAGCGGGCGTCCTTGAGCTCGAAATCTTCGTTAGGTCCTGGATTATTGATGGGCTGAGGATCGACGCCGGACACTGCCATCTGTTTGACTGTGACATCCGCCAGATTGGCAAAAGTGGAGAAATCGGTATTCAGATCGCCGTAGGAGAAGGGTGTGGCGGAACCGGCGCGGCAGGCCCATTCCCACTGGGCTTCGGTCGGCAGGGTGACTTTGCGGCCGGTTTTGTTGGACAGCCACTGGCAGTATTCCATGGCCTTCTGCCAGGACACCCGGATGACCGGAAACTCCACATGGTTCATGTCGTAGCCCGGCTTGACCTGGTCTTTGTAGTGCATGTCATAGATGCCGTTTTGATAGTCCGGATCAAACTGGCGGTACTCCTCCAAGCTCACTTCCTTGGTGCCCATCCAGAAGGCTGTCTTGATGGCCACCGGTGTGATCGGCCGTTCCATCGGAGTTTCTGTGTTGCTGCCCATCAGGAAGGAGCCCGCAGGAATCCGCACCATGTCTAACTTTACATCATCTCCCAAGTCGAGCTGCGCTTTCGCGTTAGGGCCTTGCCTGGTTTTTGCAGTCTCGGCGGAAAACGGCCAGCCAGCTGGGGTCGCTGGGCCGAGTTTGCTGGTTTGGGCGGCATCCGGTTCGGGCTTGACGAAAGTTTCCGTCTTCTTATACGGGTTGTGGATCTTTTCGGTATCGGCCACCGCTTCGGCGTAATATTGTTTGTTGAGTTCCATCCGCCGCTTGAGCACGTCTTGGCCTGCCCCCGCCTCCGCCCAAGTGCCGTGGTTCGGCGCGTTGAGGTCGATCCAAGTCACCAGGTGGCTCCACGCGTCGCCGTCGAGTTTGACGTTGTGATGGCCTTTTTCGAGCATCTGGATGAGTTCGCTGGTATCGGCATGAAACTCAAGTGGCATGAGCAAATGATAGTTGCCTTCCGGACCGTTGCGCCGCACGTAAGGATGAATCGCATTGTATGCTCTGTTAGGTTCGGACAAATCCGGTTTCGCCCCACCCTTGTCGTCGTGGCAGCCGGCACAATACTTGTCCATCACCGGTTGCACCTCGCGGGCGAAGCTGATCCCTCGTGACGGGCCAAACCACGGTGTGAGGGCATGTGGCGCGATGCGCTGGGCGATGGTTTGTTTGGTCGGGGGAGCCGAGTTTTGGTTTTCATGGCAGCCGACGCATGAGAGGTTTTCACCGGGCATGGCGGTCGTCCAGCTGCGCATGATGGCCAATGCCCTGCCGTCTTTGTCCAACGGTTGGAGCGAGACCGGAGTGTTAGCCGGCACCTTGAAGGCGGCCGAGCCGTCGGATTCCACCGGGGCGGTACCCAGAATGAGGTGCTGGTCCCAGCCGGCTTCCATGCCCATGGCGTAGTGGCCGCCGGCGCGCCGCGGGCTGAATTCATATTGATAGACGCGGATGCTTTTGACGGTGCCGCGGGGGACTCCTGCCAGGCCGCCTCCGGCGTAGATGTCGGTGATGAGCATGGTGGCCTCCTTGCTGTCGGGAACGATGCGGTCTGGAATCACCGGTGGGGTGACGGTTTTGCGGAACGGCACTGGTTCGAGGAGCATGGCTGCATCGTCCTTTTTAAGCAGCAGCAGGTTGTCGAACACGTCCACCAGATAGATCCCCCAGCTGCCCTTGAGGTTGCAGGAGGCGAGGAAGTATTTGTCGCTCAACGGATAGGGATGCAAAAACTTGGGGAAGGCGGAATCGACGAGGGTGTCTTTGGTGATGGCTTCGACCTTCTTGCCATAGCCAGGGATGCGTTGGATGGCACCGTCGGCTTCGAAGGTGCCGCGTGCGGCGTCGAACACGACGAGTTCGCCTTCACGTGCGGCGCCGTGGTGGCCGCTGATGATACCGACAAACTGGGTGGCGGAGCCGGGGATGGGCCGCGCGTAGAACAGTGAGTTGGGCCAATACGAGTTGCTATGATAGAATGACTTCTGATCGGTGCCGTCCGGATTCATGTGCATGAGAACACGGCTGAAGTAATGCGCCGAATCGGTATATTCCCATCGCAGATACATGATTCGCCCGTTGTTCAGAACCACCGGGTACCAGTCGTTGTCCTGCTCGAAACACAGCCGCCGCAGGCCACTGCCGTCAGCATTCATGATGTGCAGGTTAGCCACATAGTCGGCACCGCCGACGCAGGGGACCCCGGCGTAGCTCAGGGAACTATCAAAAATGATGCGGCCGTCGGGCAGATACACCGGATCATAACAATCGACGTCGGCCCCCAAATCCGGGGATACTTGGCGGAGGCCGCTGCCGTCGGCCTTGATCTCAAAGATGGCCCATGAGTTGTTGGCGGCGAGTGAGGAGAAGAGGATTTTATCGGCGTTGAAGTGGAGGTCGAAGTCACCGACGAACTGTTGTTTATCGGGTCGATAGAGGGTTTTCAGGTTGCCATCCAACAACGGGCTGAGGACCGTGAGTTCGTTATCGAAGGTTTTACCGAGGCTGGAGTTGCCCTGCCAGTTAGCGGGCAGCCCGCTGGCACCCTTGCGGCGCACCAACAGCAGCTTGTCGAAATCGAGCAGCGGGTTGGCCATCAGCGCCTCGTTTCTGAGGGTTTCGTAGGCTTTGGCACCCTCCGGGGTTTTGAGTTTTGGCTCCAGTTCGGTGAGTTGATCCAGAAATTCCTTGCCGCGGGGATAACGCGCTCCGTACGTCTTCATCAGGTCGGTGATGGCCAGGCGCAGCGATTGCGGGGTGCCGTCTTTGTGGGTGCTCGGGGTGTCCGGATTCCAGTTGGGGCAAGCCACCCGCTGGCCGAGCCACTCGCAGGTCGGGTGGTCCTTGATGAGGAACGGGTTGGCTCCCTGCGCACATTTGGCGAGGGACGTGCCCCAGATCACCTTGCGGTGCGCATTCAGCACGAACACCCGCATGTCATTCATCAAATCAATGCGCGGCGTCCAGACCACAATTTTGTCGATGGCCACCGGCTTGCCCAGATCCACTTCCCAGGCCGGATCAATGAATGGGGCGTGGGTGTAGGCGGTGCTGGCAGCGGCACCGTCGCCGTCGGTATTGCCATCGACGGCACGTTCCGAGACGCCGTCGCCGCCGACGCTTGTTTGGCGGGTGGACATGTGGAAAGCCACATTTTTTTCGGCGCTGAAGACTTCGACCTCGGCGAGGGCCAACTCACGGTGGTTGTTGCCGGGCAGCATGACGTGGACATAGCGGCCCATCACGGTCGGGGGTGCCTCGGCCCGAACTGGAGTGACCAGCGAGGCCACCACGGCGGCGATCAACAGCCGGACGGCGGGCGGGCATTGGATTGTCGGATGTTTGTGCGTTTGCATGTTGATGAAGAGTCGTCTTACAGCCTAGTGAATCTCAAACTTTCAGGAATCCGCTGCCGCAGGCAAAATCGCCTGTAAGAAACGCATCACACCGCCTCGTTAATGTCGAGGCATTGTCCAAACTGATGAATCTCATGAAATTTTCCTCGTTCTGTCTGGCCGCAGCCCTGCTTGCCGGCATCACGCCTCACGCTGCCGCCCAGTATTCTGGCTGGGGGCATGAGGGATCTCTGTTCATTCTAACCACACCGGAGGGCGCGGACTTGCCGGAGGGCGCGGCGGTGGACGGTTTCCCGCTGTTGCTGCGCTTGGACCAGGGCCGTTTTGATTTCAGCCAGGCCAAGGCCAAGGGCGAGGACTTGCGGTTTTCGGCGGCTGGCCAGCCCCTGGCCTATCAGATTGAGAAATGGGAACCGGCGCATGGCAAGGCCAGCGTGTGGGTGAAAATCCCGCAGATCAAAGGCAACGCCCGTCAGGAATTCAAGGTCCATTGGGGCAAGCCGGATGCTGTTAGTGAATCCAACGGTGCGGCCGTGTTCAGTGCTAACAATGGTTATACGAGTGTGATCCACATGAATGAGACACTCAAGGATGAGCTCGGCACGCTCACCCTCGAGGATGGCGGCACCACGGTGGCCGCCGGCATCATCGGCAATTGTCGGCATTTCACCCAAGGCAAGGCGGTGAAGTGCGGCGACCACATCAAGGGCCTGCCTTTCAGCAACAACCCGTTCACTTCTGAATGCTGGTTCCGTGCGGAAAACGCCGACACGTCGTTAGTCTGTTGGGGGCGCTATGCCACCCGCTTCAACGGCAAAACCGGCGATGGCAACCTGGTGAATCTAACCTTCGGCTCGCCTCCGGCCTTGCTGTGGAACTCCGATGGCGGCGGCGGCGCCAAGGCGGACTTGGTGCCCAAGCTCGGTCGGTGGTATCACATCGCCGCCACCTTCGAAAAAGGCATCAGCAAGATCTATGTTAACGGCACGCTCGAGGGCAGCCATGACGCCGGACCCAATGCCATGTCGCTGATGGATGACGTTTACATGGACATCGGCGGCCACCGCAGCGCCACTTTCGGCGGAGATATCGAAGAGGTGCGCATCTCACGCGTCGCTCGCTCCGCAGACTGGCTCAAATTGCAATATGAAAACCAGAAACCCCAGCAATCCCTGGTCGGCTGCTTCGTCCAACCAGGGAATGCGTTTTCGGTCTCCCCGGGCAAAATCGAGATCGAAGAAGGCCAGAACCTAACCGTCACTGCGGAGGCCGGCGGGGCTCAGAAAATCTATTGGATCGTCAAGCGTGATGCCGTCGATACGGTCGTCGCCGTGGACCAACTCGCATACACGTTCAACGCCGGGCGGGTGGTTGCTGACACGGATTTCGTGCTGCAGTGCAAGGCGATCTATC
>CAIQXC010000950.1 GCA_903875675.1 Akkermansiaceae bacterium | reverse complement strand
GCCAAGCCGTTTGGCCGTGAAATAACTCAGCGTCTGACAAAATACAGCGAGCAAACCCCAGCCAAAACCAATCCCACCAAACAAAACCCGGAACGAGCGCAGGGTAGCGGCGGCTAGGTTGAGAGGCGTGCCATTGGTGTTGGCCACATGCAGTCCTAACAACCACTTGCCCGGCGTGGTGCCGAAGTGATGGATGAGGATGGACTCCAAGATGAACCATGGCACGAGTTGTGCGACCATGATCCAGAGGTTGCTGAACACGGCATCAATGTTGCGGCCGGTGACCCACATGCACAGCCACCAAACGGCGACATAGACCTGAATATCGAACGAGCGAGCCCAGAACCGCCGCCCCAGTGCCAGGGAGGATGGCAGCGGAGGTGGCGAGGCAGTCGCCGCAGCTAACAGCGGGGGCATTTCCTCGTCATCGGGGGTGGGTTCGGCGTTCAGATCGATGAATTGGAGGCCGTCGCAGTCGTCCTTGAAGATGGCCATCTCAGAGAGCGGCCGCCAAGTATCCAATCCCTCGTGCCATGCATGGGTGTCGCGGGCCAGTTCGCCGGACAGGATTCTACGACGGGCCTCGTAGTCATGGATGGGGCCGACTTTTTCGCCATTGCGGATGATCCAAATGTCCATGGTTCAGAGGTTGCGGAGGGATTTGGCGGCATCAGAGCGAGCTGCGAAGAATGCCGGCACCAAAGCCGCCAGCGAACACAGAATGAAGGCCATCACCGCGATGACCGCTTGCTCTAGCGGATTGTTATATGCGGGAAGCTGGGTAAAGCCAGTGAACGAAGCTGAGAAGGGATCGAAACCCAGCGCCCGAAATACCAGCTGGATTTCCCCGCGAAACAAAATAACCACCCGGCCGAGCGCCACACCCAGAAGCGCGCCGAGCACGCCGAGAATCATCCCCTGATAGAGGAAGACCCGCACGATTTGGCCGGGGGCGGCACCCAGCGCCTTCATCACGCCGATTTCTCGGCGTTTCTGGATGGTGACGGTGAACATGACGGCCATCATCGAGAAGGCGGAAACCAACACAATGAATGAGAGAGCGAAATACATCATGACCCGCTGCTGGTTGATCAGCGCGAAGAACGCCTGGTATTGCTCGCCCCAGGTAAGCAGCGACCAATCCGGGCCAAGCGTCACGCGTGCCGCAGCGGCCACGGGTTCGGCCCGATACGGGTCGTCGAGGCGCAGCGCAATCCCCTGCACCCCATCCTCAAGACCGGCCAGGCTTTGGGCCAACGGCAAGGGCATGAACAAATCGGGCGTGACGGCCATTTGCGACGCTTGATAGACACCGCTGACCTCGGCCTCTTTTGGCAGAACGATGGATTTGAGCCCCTTGAGGATGTCGCCGTCCATTTTTTCCGCGTCGCTCGTGTTGAGGCGCTCGATGGATTCCTCGATGCCTGCTTTGGCGTCGGCGCTGAAGTGATAGGCCGGGTTATTGAGGGCCGGATCCATGGCGAGAAGGACGTCGTTGAGCGATTCCTGCTCAGGCTTGCGAATGTTGTCCGAGAAAATCCGGTACAGCGGCCCATAGATCTCGACTTCCAACACCTTGGGCGGAATGGAAAATCCGTCCTTCTCCGGGTGCCATGCCCCCGCCAGCGCGGTGGTGACTTTTTTCCAAATTGTGGCATAGGCGTCGCGCACCGGCGGATTTTCCGTCGCCTTGTAGGCTCGCATGACCTCCTCAAAATTGCGTGTCGAGTAGAGGCGCAATTTATCGCCGACACTGAGGCCGAATTGCTCAGCCAGAAGGGAGGAGACGATCACCCGGTCGTCAATCCCGAGATCGGCGGTGGATGACGGATACTTTGCCAAGTCGAGCATTTTCGTCAGACCGGCCACCTGTGCCGGATCCGTGGTATCGATGCCATGAAAAAGCACAGGACGCTGCCGCGACCCGACATCCACGATCACGTTGTCCGCGATGTACGGGGCGGCCGCCTGCACGTGGGGCAGTGCCTTGGCCATGGCCGCCGCCTTGCGCCAATCGCCCATCGGGCTGCCCTCGCCCATGCCGCCGGGTTGGAAGCGCAGCAAAATGTGCGGGGTAAACCCCAGCAAGCGGCCCTTCACATCGCGTTCCAATCCGGCATAGACGGCCATCACGACGACGAGGACGAGCACGCCGAGCATCACCCCGATGAGCGAGATGAGTGTGAAAGACGACAGCATGGCACGACGGGGATTGAGGTACCGCCGGGCGAGTAGAAAGCTGAAAGAACGACGTTTGATGCGTCTCCCTATCCCCTGACGCGGCTCCGAGCAAGCTCAACCCGGCCCAAACCTGAAATTTGCTGCGTTGCCCGTCCGCCATCCGTTCGGCGGCCCGGGGGGGGGGCCAAGGGAATCCATGGCAAAGCAGACGGCAAGCGAGGCTGCGCCTCAGACCAGGCGAGATTCGGCGTGAGCTCAGTCGAACGACTTCGGCGTGAGCTCGGTCGAACGACTTCGGCGTGAGCTCAGTCGAACGACTTCGGCGTGAGCTCAGTCGAACGATGGATGATTGCCGTCTGATGAACGTTGATTTCCGATGTGAGCTTGGACACG
>CAIQXC010000949.1 GCA_903875675.1 Akkermansiaceae bacterium | reverse complement strand
TGAGCTCAGTCGAACGATTGATGATTGCTGATTGTTGAAGTGAGCTTGAAAGTGCACCCTGCGCCAATCAAGCGCACATCAACCATCGGAATTCAACAATCATCAATCGGCAATCAGCCTGTCGCGTCTCCCGTTCAGGAACTTGACTCATGCACCACAAATCCTGCTTTTCAAGCACTCTAGCGCAGCATGGCGACGACTTTGTGTGTGGCCTCGGCGAAGCTGTGGACGTCGGCATCGGAGTTATAGAGAGCGAAGGAGGCGCGGGTGGTGCCTGTGATGCCGAAGCGGGCCATGAGCGGCTGGCAGCAGTGATGGCCAGTGCGCACAGCAACGCCCATCTTGTCTAACAATGTTCCAAGATCGTAGTGGTGGAGGCCCTCGACGCCGAAGGAGAGGATGCCGGCACGCTCGGGTGGGCCAAAAAAGAGGATGCCAGGGATATCAGCTAGAGACTGAGCGGCGGCGCGGGTCAGGCGGGTTTCGAGTTCGTGGATGGCATTGAGGCCGATGGCATTGACGTAGTCGAGGGCGGCGGCGATGGCGATGACACCTTCGATATTGGGGGTGCCGGCTTCAAATTTGAAGGGGAGGTCGTTGTAGGTGGTGTGTGAGAAGGTAACTTCCTTGATCATTTCGCCGCCGCCGCGCCATGGGGGAAGGGAATTGAGGACGGCGGCACGCCCCCACAACACGCCGATGCCGGTGGGCGCGTACACCTTGTGACCGGAAAAGACCAGGAAATCGGCACCGAGCGCTTGGACGTCGATGGTCAGATGGGGGGCGGCCTGAGCGGCATCGATGAGGACGAGGGCACCGGCTTGTTTGGCGGCGGCGGTCATGGTGGCGACCGGGTTGACGGTGCCAAAGGCGTTGGAGATCCAAGTGATGGCGAGCACTTTGGTGCGTTCGGAAAGGAGGGTGGCGAAGGCGGCTTGATCGAGGGATCCGTCGTCGTGGCAGGGGATGATTTTGAGGGTGGTGCCGCAGCGTTGGCAGAGCATTTGCCAGGGCACGATATTCGAGTGGTGTTCGAGGGTGGAGATGAGGATTTCGTCGGCGGGCCCGAGAGTGCCGGAGTTGGCGAGAACATTGGCGACGAGGTTGACGCCGTCGGTGGTGCCGGAGGTGAAGATGATTTCCTCATCGGCAGCGGCGTTGAGGTGCTTGGCCACGGTCTGGCGGGCCTGCTCAAACGTCTCGGTGGCGGCGCGGGCGAGTGAATGCGTGCCACGATGGATGTTGGAATTGAGCACTTCGTAGTAATAACGGGAGGAATCCATCACCGCACGCGGCTTCTGGGTGGTGGCCGCATTGTCGAGGTACACCAGCGGCCTGCCGTTGACTTTTCGGTCGAGAATGGGAAAATCGCTCTTGATAGTTTCGGGGTCGAACATGGGGGATGGGATGAGTGTTAGTTATGGGCAAAGAGATCGCAAGACGCGAGAGAAAATAGGGAGCACTGTTTCTTCGCTTGCGTCTTCAAGTCTTGTCTCTGGTCAGAATCTGGCACCGGATTTGGGGTCGATGGTGATAGGCCAGCCTGAGTAGGGAGTGTTGTTTGGGGCGGGTTTGGCTGGGGACGCCCCATAGGGCCAATTGGCGAGGGTGACGCGGCCTGAGGCGGGATCACAAGTGAGGATCGAGTAGCCGACGGCTTGGTTGCGCGGGCTGGTGGGCAGGGGCTCTCTCTCGACGGGGTTGGCGACGGCAGCCACGGTGATTTTATTGCCGAAGGCGTCCTTGAAGTCGCCGGTTTCGCGCGGGGCTCCGCTGCGTGGATTGGCTCCCTTGATGGAAGGCATCCAACGGCGTTTCCCCTCGTTGGAGATGGCAGGGGAGGCGCTCCACCACGGGCCATCCCGATAGGCGCTGAGCCCATATTGGCCGCTGCTGCCCAAGTCTTGATCGCCGGTGACGTGCAGGGCACCGGCTTTTTTCATCAGTTCGAGGGCGAGAAGGCGTTTTGTCTGAGGCCAGCCATTGGATGCAAAATCCGGTTTGACGTCATCGTCAGGCGGGTAGTCCGTGGGCTTGAGGACAGGCAAGTTGCGGACGGCAGCATCGGATTGGGTGGCGAGGGGGTAGGTTTTGACGGAAGTGAAGGCGGCTTGGGAAAAGACGAGGCGGACCGGGGTGGCGGGATCGGTTTTTTCAGCCCAGCGTGTGAGGAATGCCTCTTGGCGGGTCCCGAGGAGCTGGGCTTTGGGGCGATCTGCGGGCGGAGCGGAAAAATAGTCAGGGTTGGTGGGCCAGCCGTTTTCGATTTTTCCATCGGGGAGCAAGGCACGCGGAGTGGATTTGAATTGGTGGTCGGAGATGATGGCCATATCGAGCGGGCCGTACTGCCATTGGGTGAAGAACACAGAAATGAGGTTATCGGAGATGGTGGGATCGATGGGAGTTGGGAGGTTGCCGGTTTGGGTAGCGTGGACGGTGTTGATGAATTCCGGAGCCATTTTGTAACCGCCGGAGTCTTGGGCGGCGGTGCTGTAGCCTTTGGAAACGTCGGCGAGTTTGCCACCGGCACCCCAGAGTTTGTCATGGAACACATCGTGGTCGCCGGGCAGGGTGATCGAGGGGGTGTTCCGCAGGATTTCCCGCCATGTCCAGCCGTGCATGGCGAATTTACGCAAGTAGCACAGAAGGGTGCGCTCGTTTGGGCGTTGATCGACGACGTAGGAGTAGCCGCCGGCGAGTTCGTTGACTTGATCGCCGAGGAAGGCAATGAGGTCGGGTTTGTGGGCGGCGACGTTGGCGACGAGTTCGTTGTGGGGGAATCCGCCGGCATTGTTGGATGCGAGGGTGGCAAGGATGACGGGGCGGCCCTTGGGCAATGGGCGGATGCTGCCTTTGAAGGAGGAGTCGTCTAGAGTCACTTCGTAGGTGTGAGGGACGGTGAGATCGAGGCGGCGGATCGTGAATTTGGCGGTGCGAGTGGTGGGGTCGAGGGATGCAGACGAGCTGGGTTTGCCGTCGATCATGAGAGCGGCGTCATGTCTTTCTGAGCGGGAAAAGGAGGCGGCTTGGACGAGCAGGCGCAGGCTGCCGTCGTTGGATGGGGTTTGGGTGACCCACAGGATGGGTCCGAAACTGCGCTCCGGGTGATGGGCTGCTTTTTCGCCGGTGACCAGAAGATGGTCGAAGGCCATGCGGAAATCGCCGCCTCTATCTTGGGGGATGGCAGGAGCGATGGGTGGGCGTGGGAGTTTTGCAGCGATGGTTGGGGGCAACTTTGTGGAAACGGTGAAGGCGACGAGCCCGGTGAGCCACGAGGCATGGACCTCGGCGGTGACGTTGCTCAAGAGGCGGGAAGCTGGGTCGGTTGCGTTGAGAGAGAGTTTGAAGAGGTCGCCGGCAAGGGGTTCACCACGCAGTTCGAGGGTGATCAAGCGCAAGGGCAGGGGAACCTTGGCACCGCTGCCCACCGTGTCGCCTATGAATAGGCAACCATCGCAACGCACACCGGCGCTCAGTCCGCTGCCGAGCAGGGCGGCTTCTCGGAAATCTCCGGATCCAGCACTGAGGCCCACCTGAAATCCAGTGAATCCTTGAAGTGGGGTGCTCGTTGAAACTTGGTCGGTGCGGCAACGAACGGTGAACGGGGCAATGGCTTGGGTGAGCTCGGCGGTCAGGAGGACCATGTTTCGATTGCCTCCGCAGAAGGTGTTTTCGATGCGACCGGCCTTGATCGTCCAGTCTTCGGCGGGATTGGCCCACAAATCGGGGCCGGGCCAAGGCCGGGTAATGGTTTCTTGCCACTGGGGTTCGATGGTGGCTGCGCTGGCGTGACCGACAAGCACAAGGAGGAAAAAAATCAGCGATTTCATGGGTGCGGCGGAGTATGCAGCAGAGGTGAAGTGGCTGCAACGCCAGAATGTTGGTCACAGAAATGAGGAAATTTGCTTCTTGCCTTGCGGAGTGGGGCAAGTGCGGCTTGAATCGCGCCCCACTCGCATGTTTTTGCTCAAAAAGATATTTCAACTCAGGGATCATGTGAGTCCCGATCACGAAAAGCCGTTTCTCGAACACTTGGAGGATCTGCGCTCCGTCATCGTGAAGGTGGTCATTACCTTGATCGTCTCCATGCTGGTGTGTTTCAGCTTTCAGGAAAAACTCATGGAGGTGCTGCGCCGCCCAGTGGAACAGGTGTGGATGAGCCATCTGTTGGAAAAATTGCCTCAGATCAACAAGGACGGCGTGCGGGCCGTCAATGTGGATACTTGGGAGCGGGCCAAGGCGGTGGAGCACGCGGTGTTGGGGCTCGATGCGGCGACGCGCGATGCATTTTACAAGGCACTGGCGGATGACAACCTGCGTTTTCACGCGCAGTCCATTGAGTTGCTGCGCGCGGCGTTGGCCTTGCCCAAGGACAAGCGGGATGGATTTGTGGGCACGCTGGCAGGGTCTGAGGATTTGAGAGCGCAGGTGCGGGCCTTGATCAAAACCGCGCCGAGTCCGGAGATTGATAACCGGGGCAACCTGCGCATGATGTCCGCCTTGAAGCCGACCGAGACGTTCATGCTCTCGATGAAGCTGTCGTTTTTTGCGGGGATTGTGCTGTCGTTCCCCCTGCTGCTCATGTTTGTCATGCAATTTATCCTGCCCGGCATGCACACCAACGAAAAGCGCGTGCTGTGGCCATCCATGGCCATCGGCTTCGGCTTGTTTTTGGGTGGGGTGCTCTTTGCCTATTACGCCGTTTTGCCGCGGGCTCTGGGATTCTTCTACGAGTGGAGCGGCAAGCTCGGCGTGTCCAACGATTGGCGCATCGGCGAGTACATCACCTTCGCCACTCAGTTCACCCTGCTCTTCGGCTTGGCCTTCGAACTGCCGGTGGTGGTCATGGCCCTCGTCAAACTCGGCTTGCTCGCCTATGATACGATGGCCCGCACCCGATCCTATGCCATCGTCGCCATCTTCGTGGCTGCCGCTATTTTGACCCCCACCCCCGATGCCCTAACCATGACCCTGATGGCCGCCCCAATGGTCATCCTCTACGAAATCTGCATCTGGCTGGCCTGGTTCGACGCTCGCAAAGCCCGCAAAGCTGAGGCGGAAGAAGAACGCCTGCGCAAGGAACGCGGACCTCTAACCCCTGAGACTGAACCCGAGCCACAGCCCGAGGCTACCAGCGAGCCCATCGATGACGGTGGCTGGCATCAGGCCTACCCAGACCTGACTCCAACCGTCCTGCCCGATCCGACCGATCCAACCGTCCTGCCCGATCCGACCGATCCAACCG
>CAIQXC010000948.1 GCA_903875675.1 Akkermansiaceae bacterium | reverse complement strand
GGAATACGATGCCGACAATCCGGTGACGGTGGCGTGGAGGTAGCGCTCACTGTCTCCCTCGGTGGTGGTTCTGATCTGTAACTCGATCCCCGTGCCGGTGTCGGCTCCGGAAAGCGGGTTGGTCCCCAGCGCGTATTCCATCAGGTTGGAGACGCCGTCGCCATCCGGATCCTGCATTTTGCCATCGTTGACACCGACGGTCAGGCCCATGGCTGCGGCCCATGAGTCGTACCCGCCTCTGATGAGCACGATCTGTTTGTTAGCGGCATCGTATTGCAAGGAATACGATGCCGACAATCCGGTGACGGTGGCGAAGGTTCCGGTCAGGGTGTCGGTATAGGTTGCAAGCACATAACTCGCCTCCAGAAGTGGCGAGAGGGTGGTGATGGCGAGGGTGGCACCGGTGATATCGAGGCTGCCGGTTGTGGCGATGCGGTCGCAAATCGAGCCATCAAACTCGCAGGCGTAGGTGCCGGCAAGTGTCGTATGGCCCGAGCTGAAGGTGCCCACGCCGTCGCCGGGTTCCAAGGTGCCCCCGGTGCTGATGGCGAGGGTGCCGAGGACTCCGCCTTTGCCCTTCAGGGTCGCGCCGCTGGCTACGGTGGTGGCGGTGGCCGAGGAAACGCAATCCATTTGCAGGGTGCCTTCGGTGACCATTGTCGTTCCGGTATTGCTCATGCCGCCACTGAGGATCTGGGTGCCGGTGCCGGTCTTGACCAGCGATATATAGCCGCTGCCAGTGCCCGCGTCCATATCGCGGATGCCACCGTTGTAGCTATAGGTGTTAGATCCGGTCGTATGGATGATCAGGGTTGCATTGGGGTAGTTGGCGGTATCGGTATAGCCGCGGTTCTCGATCTCCGGGTCCAAGCCTGCTGCCGTGCAATTCAGACCGCCGATCGTTTCGGTGTGGCCGTTGAGGCGTAAGGTGCCGCCGTAGCCGCCACTCGTCCAAGTGATCACCGAATTATCGGCAATTTGCTCGTCAGCTGCCAGCACGATGCCCGAGGCATTGCCGTTCCATAGCGAGCTGGATATGTTGAGTCTGCGGCAGGGTAAAGGCAACCGGCGCGCCGCTGGCATTCGGGCTCACTTCATTGAGCCAATTCAAAGCATCCGACCACACTCCGCCGCCATTCAAGTTCCAGGAGGCGGTGGTAACGGTATGATAGATGGCTTCGGCCACCGGGCTGCTCGCCTGGCCGGACTTGCTGGCAAATGCCTGCAATGTCACGATAGAGTCAGCCGGCACCGGAATGCCGGTGATCGGACTGAGGCCGGCCGGGGAAAATGCGTTCGGAGTGCTGCCATCGATCGTGTAATGGATGGTCGAACCGGGGTCCGAGCTGATCGTGACGGTTTGTCCGCCGACGTAGCCGCCGCTGGCTGGATTGAAGCTGGGAGTGCTGACATAATTGACCACCGTGATGCGGCCGAAGCCAAGCAAGCCCGTGGTTTCCCATTGCAGACCTGGAGTGAGAGTGGGCAGACCCACGATGCTCGCGAAGACACCGCCAAAGGTGCCGCCGGTTCCCGGTACGAACAATTGATAGCTGTCACCGAGTGCCGGTGCGTCGCCGGTAGCAATGAGGCTCAGGGTGCCGCCATAGTTGATGCTGGAGAAGCCGCTGAGCGAATCGCTAGTGAGGAAGCCGCCGGATTTGTTGATCTTGAAAGTACTCGTACCCGCCAGAGCCACGCTGCCGTTGGCCTTGATGTTGCCGATGTCGGCAGTTCCAGGGTGCCGCTGCCTGTCTTGGTGAAGGCCATGATCGCGGTGCCGCTGCCGCCGTCCTTGTCGCGGATGAAGCCGTTGAAGGAATAGATGCTAGATCCGGTGGCGTTGACAATTAGCGTGCCGTTGGGATAGTCAGCACCGTCGCCGAAGCCCCGGTTTTCGATGCCGGCTTTACCGCCGTCGCCAGTGGAAACCAAGCCGCCGATGGTTTCGGTGTGACCGTTTGGCCGCAGGAACGAATCCATTTGGACGCCGCCGCCCAGCGCGGTGGTTGTCCACGTCAGGATTGCGCTATCAGCGATTTGCTCGTCGCCGCCCAGAACGATACCCGATGCGTTGCCATTCCAAGTCGTTGATGACAGGTTGATGTTGCCGGCGATGGCGAAGGCACCGCCGGTCTTGGCCAACACCAGTTTGCCGTTACCGCCCAAGGTGGTGACGCCAGTGTAGGTGTTGGCGATGCTGCCGCCCAGGATCAATGCGCCGCCATCGGTCTTGGCTAAACCCCCGTCACCGGTGATCTGACTGAGAACCGTGCAAGTATCGCCATAGCCGATGCGGATGCCACCGCCCACAGCACCAGTCACATAGATGGTTCGGCCCGTGCCGAGCGTGAAAACAGCATGATTGGGCCAGCTGCCACTCGCAGACGGATTGTACATATTGGTGATCGTGCCGCCATGGGTCAGCGTGATGGGATTGGAGGGATCACCCAGTGCGCCGTCGGTGTTGAAACCGACTACGCCGTGGGAGTCGTTGCCATCCAGAAAGCCGGTGCCATTGACCGTGATGGAGCCCTTGAACGTGTTGGCGGCGTTGGAGATCGATGAGTTGGATGCCGTGCCGCCGGCGGTGGAGTTGAATACGAGGTCGAGATTGCCCGTGCTGGGCGTGGCAAGCAGGCCCGAGAACGTACCCGCCGCACTGGCCGGAAGACTCACCGTCAAGGTCGAGCTGGTGGCCGCGGAGTTGGTGATCGTGCCGCCGCCGCCGAGGTTGCTGACTGACTGGTTGAGCGCATTGAGATCAAAAGTGCCACCGTTGACGGTCAATCCACCCAATCCCAGTTGCCCGGCCCCGGCCAATTGGAGGAGGCCTGTATTGACTGTGGTGCTGCCGTGGTAGGCGTTAGTCCCAGCCAGGACCTGGATACCCGCGCCGTTTTTCACCAAGCTGATCGCATTGGCACTGCCACTATCACTGATGATCCCGCTGAATGTGCTGCTTCCCGCTGCCGCTCCAAGCGTCAAGGCCACCGGCTTGCTGCTGGCACTGTTGATGACGGACCCACTGCCGACGCCGGTGTCCGCCAGCGCTGCAATGACCTGATTGGTGCCGTTGAGATCCAGATCGGCACCGCTGGCGAGCTGCACCGCCGACGATGCCGGAATATTGCCGACACCGAGGAGCGGATAGGCATTGGCCGCACCGTCGTTAGCCGCGTTGGTTACCGTGGCGTAACTGCCGGTGGTGCTCGACCAAGTGTAGGTGGAGCTCGGACCCACCTGATCAACGGCCGAGCGGTCGTCGAGGGTCACCCAGGTGCTATTGTCGTTGCTGCCGGTGACGATCCACCGGCGCGGATTGCGGCCCGGCGTGCTGTCGTTGGCGCTTGACCATGTGATAAATCGGCTTGACCCATGAGTTTTTGCAGAATCCTCCGTGTTTCGCTACGCTGTTGGTCTCTATTTTATGCGATGATTGTCTCAATTTAAGTGGATTTTCATCAATTGGGTTGCAAATGGCAGGCCAAATCGCCACGCAAAGTGCCATGCAAAGCGACCGCGAACAGATCCGTCTCCCGAGCGGACATTCGTTCCGCGTGCTTCGCTGGACACGAAATCTTCGCGAGGTGGAATCCGTGCTGGCACCGGATCGGATCGAGTGCATCACGGGAGAAGGCATGCACTGGCATTACCACGGCGAGATGGAGTTGACCGTATTCGCTGCGGGTGAAGGTACGCGATTCGTTGGTGACCACATTGGGCAGTTTGCGGCGGGAGATGTCGTGTTGCTTGGTTCGAAACTCCCTCACTACTGGCACACGCAAGGTTCGTCAGCCGGGCTCTCGGTGCAATGGAGTTTTCCGTTCGGCCATGCCTTTTGGTCGTTTCCCGAAACATCCGCCTGCAACAGGTTGTTTCATCGCGCTGGGCGGGGCATCCAATTCACAGGCCCCACAGCGGAGTCCATCCACGACGGGTTGCAGCAGCTTGTTGTTAGCAACGGCACGCTCCGGCTCGGCGGATTGCTGCGCTTGCTAGGCCTGATGGTTGACGCCCCGGATTCGAATTTGCACGACCTCTCAACGCGTTCGTTTGCTTTGGCGGACTCCGCAATTCACCAGGATGTGATGGCCGATGTCATGCGCCATCTGATGGTCAATTTCCGGGATGAAGTCCGGTTGGACGAGGTGCTACGAATCGCGCGGATGAGCAAACCGACGTTTGCCCGGCAGTTCAAAAATCATTCCGGAAAAACCTTCAGCGACTTCATCACGCAGATCCGCCTGCAGGCCGCCTGCCGGGAACTGGTGGAAACCGACCGTTCCGTGTTGGAAATTGCATTGAATTGCGGCTTCAGTCATATATCATTTTTCAACCGCATCTTCCGCCGCATCCTGCGCCGCAACCCGACGGATTACCGCCAAATCAAACGCCTGCGAGCAACGGGCGGCAATCTATCCAATCTCAATCTGGTATGAAACGACTCGATAAAAAACTCGCCAACCTTCACAACGGGTCCACCGCACCCGGGGATTTCATCATCGCCGATGCCAAGGATGGAGACATGGCATTCGGCATCACCGCGCCCGGCCCGCAGACTGGATCCTGCCGCCACGGCTATAACGAAAGCGAGGGCTGTTGGAAAACCCTCGCCCAATATCGCGAGCAGATTCGCGCGGTCATCACTCAGGACATCGTGGACATCGTCCTGCTCTCCGCATCCAACGTCGAGAAACTCGCCATCATGGAGCGCATGTTTGATCAGTCGGAGATCACGCCCGCTGCCCGCGCCAACGACACCTCAGACATCTGGGCCGTTCGCGGCGGAAAATATCCGACCGAACATCCATCGCGCTCGTTCCGCTCGGCGACACTCGACCACATCAAATATGGCCGCCTAACCGATGATCACAGCCGCCCGTTCACCGGCGCCGACCTCGGCTTGTACTCAATCACTTTCACCAACAACATCGATTGGGATTACAAGGCATTGCAAGATTTCCATGACTTCCGGATCGAGGCCGAACGCAAACGCTTCCGCTATTTCCTCGAGGTGTTCAACCCTAACGTTAATCCTGGTATTCCTGACAAAAAAGTGGCCGCGTTCCTCAACGACCACATCATCCGCACTCTTGCAGGCGTGACTGAGGCCGGGCGACCGGTATTCCTCAAGATTCCCTACAACGGTCCAGGTCCGCTGGAAGAACTGGTTTCTTATGATTCAAACTTGGTCGTCGGGATCCTCGGCGGCAGCGCGGGCACCACCCTCGATGCATTCCAACTGATCCACGACGCCCGGAAACACGGCGCTCGGGTGGCCCTCTTCGGCCGAAAGATTAATCTATCCGAATGTCCGCTGGCATTCATCGAGTTCCTCCGCCGCGTGGTCGATAGCGAAATCACCCCGCTGGATGCCGTCAAAGCCTATCACGACGTCCTGCGCCAAACCGCCATCCGCCCGCAACGCCCGCTCCAGCAGGATTTGCAACTGACGTCTAACAAGATGAGCTACCGCTGAAACCGATCCAGTTCAATGGGTCAATGATCAAGCTCGGCGCGAAACACCGACACCGGCAAGCCCTCTTTGTTCATCAGGTTGGGCTGCGCCAAGTCCTTCCATGCAAAGCGCATGGCGCTGGGCTTGGCCACTTTGTCGCTGCTGAGCAACACAGATGGCCCATCAATTTTTGCCTGAGCCTCGATAAAAATACCGTCAGAGCCCGCAATCTCAAAACTGTCCGGTGCTTGCTTATCCTTGGTCACCAGACCGCCGCCGACTGGGTCGAAGCGCACCCGCAGTTGCCGTCCTTCGGCAGTGAGGGCTTTGAAACGCGGACCACAGAAAACCAGATCCTTCTGACCATAGTCCTTGGCCAGGGCCCACAGCGAGAGACGGCGGGCAATCTCTTGTTTGTTAGCCGGGTGGCCGCCGCCGAAGTGATCGCTGGCATTGCAGGTGTCAGTGGAAGCTGCCATACCGGTGTTCGGGATGGCCATCGATGCGTCTTGCGCTTCTAGCAAAAACGGCAACTTGCCATCATAAGTGTTAGGGGTGATCTGGACGAAGTAAAAGGGGAAATTCCCTTGTTGCCAGACTTGGCGCCAACCGCCAATCAGGGCTTTCATTTTATCGAGATAGGCCATGCCGTCGCCGCAATTGGATTCGCCCTGATACCACAGCGCGCCGCGGATCGCAAATGGCACCAACGGATAGATCATGCCGTTGTAGAGGACCGGGCCGCCTTCGGCCGGCAGCGGGCTAGCCATCACGAGGCCTGGTGGCAAGGCCCGGCCCTGGGCCAGAGCGGCGCGAGCCTCGGGCATGGCGGCTTCCAAGGCATCGAGGTTTTCGACGAGTTTCTTGCGGGCGGCACTCGCAGCTGCAGTGATGCCCGGTAGCGCCGCCTGTTGCGAGGGCACCCCGGCCAAGCCCTCGGGCGCGGTCCACACCTCGATCTGGGTGGCACCTTGCGAGGCGGCAATCATGCCCACCGGCACGTTGAGCGCCTTGAAAAGGTCGCGGCCGAAAAAGTATCCCACAGCCGAGAAGCTGGCCACGGTTGGGTTGTCAGGCGAGCACACGGACCAGCGGGCTTTGATATCACTGAGTGGCAGGGCCGACGGAGTGCGCGGAACCCATAACAGGCGCAGCTTGGGATATGCGGCATCCTTGATTTCCTGCTGGCCATTGAGCGCATGCCTTAACTCAAATTCCATGTTCGATTGTCCCGAGCACAGCCAAACTTCGCCGACGAGCACGTCGGTCACTTTCAACGCGTTCTTGCCGCTGACCGTTAGCTCGAACGGTCCGCCTGCCGCCAGCGGTGGCAACGCGACCTTCCATTCACCTTGGGC
>CAIQXC010000947.1 GCA_903875675.1 Akkermansiaceae bacterium | reverse complement strand
GGTGATGGCCGCTCCGCTCGCTCCGCCCTTGAGCAAGGCGGCCAGATTGTCGAGGCGCAAGCCACCCTTCGACTTGCCCTCGTGGTGGCAGGAATTGCAGCGCTCTTCAAAAATGGGTGCCACCACGTCGGCCCACAGTTGGCGTTCATCGAGCGGCTTAACCACCAGTACCCCCGATTTGTGCTTGGCCTGGAGACCCAGAAATTCACGAATGCAGTCGGGCGCTTGCTCGGTCAGGTATGTCTCGCCGTGGGTGAGGCTTGCACCGTAGTGGCTTGCCACGGTAAGTACCGCGCAGGTGAGCATCAGGACCAGATTGGCGACTCCGCTCAGAAAGCCCGTGCCAGGACGGCCCGAGCACAGTCGCAACACCAAGGCAAGGTTGGCACCGAGCGCCGTGGCGGCACCCGCCCACAAATGCCGGCCCAATAGTTCCGGCTCATACCCGCCGCCCTGTGCCAGCAGCCATCCGCAGACTAGCGCCAGCGTGCAGCACGTCGCACCCCACGCCAATACCACCGTCACCGTCGATCTGTCGGGACGAGGCAGAAAACGCCCCAGCAACGGCAAGCGGGCCACCTCAAACGCCATCGCAACGAGCAACAGCACTATGGGAAAGTGCAGGATGAACGGGTGAAAATGTCCCAGCCAGCGGGCTGTATCCGCAACTTCAGGCTGCCAGACAACTTTGTCGATCAAGGGGGCGGCAACGGCCAGGCCGAGGCCGAGGGAGGCGGCCACAAGCCAGCGAAGGCGGGCGACGGATTCGGCGGATTCGGCGGGAGGAGGGGCGGGTGTGGGGTCCATGCGGTTGGGTAAATACGGACGTTTGCCGGTTTGGGAAACATCCTTAACGCGAAAATGTACCCATTCTTGCAAAAAATACCTAACCGCTAGAGATTGGCGTGATTTCAAATCCCACTTGGCGGCGGGCAAAACGCCCGAGCCAAAGTCGCGGTCCGCTTGGATCAGCGGCGACAAGGCCGTCGAGATGATCCGGGATGACAAGGAGCCGCCTCATTCCTGCCTACGGGTGCGGTCAGTATCTTTGGCGAAAATGCGGCAGCTGATTTCGTGATTGTGCTCAACTCGGGCTCATTGAGGCGTGGGGATAGGTACCACGGCTGGGTTTTTGGGCGGCGCAATGACGGGAGTTGGTGGATTGAATTCGCATGCGCCAATATCCCATCCGGCACCCATCGGCCGCCTCCCCCCGTCAAATCCTCTTCGGATGTCGATGCCATATAAAGTCTGAAACGTCTGGTACACGTCCGCTTGCACACCGCCATCAATTGCTGGGCTGGCCGCTTGCAATTTGACGCCGACCAGAAGCGGGTCTGCCTGGACGCAATTTGCAAACTTCCCAGTGCCCCTCTGCCCGGATGCCAAGGTGGTATATGAAATATTTTGGCAGGTGACTCTAGCCAACTGTGACGTGCCGCCAGATACACCATAGATCAAACAATGGTCGATAGCTACATCGGTTGTGAAATTCAGGTCGATGTGGTTGTTATATACCCCGTGGGCCGTCCATTCATTGGGTCTTAGATTTTCAATAATGTTGTTCTGGAAATAGATAGGACCATAAGCATAAGCTAGCAATCCACCATAGATGTTTACCATTGTATTGTCGATTATGTGACGCTCAACAACTCCATTTGTCATTTGAAACGCCCATCCCATTGGGCGATTCCAGTTGACATCGGTGTGGTTTGGCTGGATCAGATCGTGAATGTAATTGCCAACATAATATTCTTTCGATCCTGAGACAGCATGCGTTGAGTCGGATTGTCCAAAGCCAGTCTGGCATGCGTATATTTCGTTGAACAAGAACCACAGGTTGTCAGGACCATATTGACTTCCCATTCCGTAACCCGATAAGCCACTGCCAACAATGTTCATGGTGTGGATCACGTTCTGTGACATAATAACATGACTGGCTTCTTTGCACCAAAAACCTGACTGCCTGTTTTCGTAGGCAGTATTGCGTCCGATGTAAACATGGTGAAGAGCGGCATTACCAGCGGTGTCTGCGTTGACTTGGACCGAATCTCCGCTGCAATGATAAAACGTGTTGTCCAGAACCCATACGTTGTAGAGTGATGTTGCGGAAGTTCGGCCATAAGTGGTGATCCCAATGCCGTGATAATCCCAATCTGATGAGGTGTTATTCCAATCAGCCGTGTCGTGAATCAGGTTGCTGTAAAAAACGATGTCGTGAAAGGTTCCGCTCTCCTGTGGAGTCACGTCCATTGCCTCAGCATGAGTATTTGTCGTCTCGCAATTCCTAATGCAAACGTGATGAGCTGTGAGACCCGTGATTCCCAGCGGCATATTATCAAAATGAATCCCCTCGATAATTGTATAGCGCAAGTCAGTTCTTCCCATCTCGATCCGCGAAGCCGCGCCCACATTGATGGCGGCCTGAGAGGCCCCAAGCACCACATGACCGAATCCCTTGATAAATGCCGGTGCAAGACCCGTCGGAGGGTTTGTGGTCGATGAATCGATAAGCCACGCGTAAGATGTTATTGTCGTCAAATATGGCCCGCCATGAATTTCAACAAGTGAATTGGCCACCACAACCAGCTGGGACGGAATTGTCATTCTGGGAATGTTTGGACATCCGTAGGTGTTAGCGTCCGTTGCCAGCGGATTTGTGTTGTCAATGTAGTAGCTTCCTGCGGCTTCGACGCCTGGCCATGCTGCCGGCTGAGCTGGAGCTTGCTCTACGATCCCAAATCCAGGCGCGGGAATTCCGATGGGCGGAACCCACGTGGATTCTGCTCGACTTAGATGCGTCAACATGCCGACGATGAGAATGATTAGTTTCATTAGGTTGGTGATTTCTTGAAGATTCTTTTTGCAATTGATATGCGTATGCCACCCCGATCATCTAGCGCATAGTTATACGTGAATTGGGAGCGCGTCAAAGAATAAATCTATATGTTATTTCGATGCGACAATGTTCTGATACAGCGCCCGGGTTTGCTCAGACACCCCGACGATCAAGGCGGTGACCTGAAGGATCAGGCCCGGCAGCAGATTGGCACGGGCACCGCGCAAGCCAGCCTTCCAAGGGGGGCGTGGTAGGTGGTTGGTGCAGGCATGAGAAGCCGGAGGATTTCACAATATCGGGTGGCTCTCAGTGGAGCAGCCGTTGTGCCAGATCCGGCGTCCAGAGGGCGGCGACGATAGATTCCTGGACTGCCAGCATTTTTTCGCGCTCGGCGGGTTGCTCGTCATCGTGGCTGGCGAGGTGAAGCAAGCCGTGGACGAGGTAGCGGAGGATTTCGCGGGGCAGGGGTTCGGCGAATTCGGCGGCTTGGCGCAGGGCCACTTCCGCACCTATGACAATTTCGCCGTGATGGAACGTGATCACGTCGGTGGCCCCCTCAATGTCCATGAACTCACGGTGAACCCGCTCGCTGGTGGCGTCGTCCACCAAGGCGACCTCGATGGTGGCGAGGTGGCACAGCGGGGAATCCTCCAGAGCCGCGTTGTGGATGGCGAGGGCGGCAGCTTGCGCGGCGACTTCCTCGAGGGCGGTGAGCCAGGTTTCGGGAATATCGACAGCTTGCTGATGGTTGCCGATGATGATTTCGAGCGACATGGGGATGGACGGTGTAGGGGTGTCGGCGGGCCGTTCAGGCAGCCGGCTGCGGCTGCTGCGGAAGACTTTTGGGGTTGGCAAGAGCCTCGCTTGGCGGGCGGGACGACTCGCTGCGCTTCGGCGTGGGCGGACCACGGTCGTCTTCCCGAGGGTAGTCGATGCGTGCGTGGAGCATGCTGCGCAAGGTGACGGCAAAGCTGTCCTTGACGATGGCCAGTTCCCGGAGGGTCAGCGGGCAATCATCGAGTTGGCCATCGGTCAACTTGGAACGCACCAAATCCTCGACCATTATGCGGATTTTTGCCAGCGATGGCTTGCGCAGTGAACGCGAAGCGCTTTCCACCATGTCGGCCAGGGCAATGATGCCACTTTCGCGGGTGCTGGGGAGTTGGCCCGGGTAGCGGAAATTTTTTTCATCGACATGAGGGAGGTCTTCGGGGTTTTCGAGGCCGCGATCCACCTTGTCGAGGTTGGCCTTTTTTTGTTCTTGGGCGCGGCGGTAGAAGTAGTGGACGAGAGAATCGCCGTGGTGTTCCTGAATGACGTTGATGATGCGGGGGTTAAGTTTGTGTTTGACGGCGATATCCACGCCGTCCTTGAGGTGAGCGATAATGATCAGGGCGCTCATGGTGGGGGTGAGCGCATCGTGGGGGTTTTCCGCACCGTCCTGCTGGTTTTCAATGAAATATACCGGCTTCTTCAGTTTGCCGACGTCATGAAAATACGAGCAGACGCGGCACATCAGGGCGTTGGCACCGATTTTTTCGGCGGCGGCTTCGGACAGGGAGGCGACGATGAGGCTGTGGTGGAAGGTGCCTGGGGCCTCCAGCTGCATTTGGCGCAGCAGTGTGTGATTGAGGTCGCTGAGTTCCAGCCAGCTGATATCCGTGGTGAGCTGGAACATCTCTTCAAAAACCGGCAGCAGGCCGCTGATGAAAAGGGCCACAAACAGAGCGGTGCCAAGGGCGGCGGCACTGCCCAAGCAGAAAACTTCCAGGTGATCCACTGCGCCGCTGCCAAAACAGGATGCCAAGTCCAAGCGGCCCCAGAGGTTTGCAACAACCAGCGAGACGAGCCCCGTGAATATCCCAGCACGCAACAGTTGGCCGCGCTTGCGGACGTTGCCGCTGAGCAATACGGCGGTGATGCCCGAGACTAGGCTCAGCGTGAGAAACCCCACCATGTCCTGAGGCGGCACCAGCAGACTGCCAATGATGCTGACACAAATCGCGGAAAACGTCCCCACGAAGCGCCCAAGCAGCACGCCGTGGAGCATTGGCGCCAAGGCGAAGGGCACCAGCAGGTAGCGCAGCACCTCGGGGGAATCGGTCGAATGGGTCAGGCGCAGGATCAGGCTGACAATAAGCAGATGGGTGAGGATGCCTCCCAGCACGAGCGAGACGCGGCTGTTGCGTCGGCAGGGGACTTGGCGGTTGGCGTGGAGCATCACCACGGCGGTGAGGGCCAGCACAAAGCCGAACAACGCCCGTCGCAGCGCCTCCTCAGCCGATCCTGTATCGTCGGCCTTGAGGATGAGCACGACGTTGGCCACGGTAAAAGCCGCGTACAGTGCAAACTTGACCGTGAAGCTCTCTTCCAGGGCCTGGATGGCCGGGTTCTCACTATAAACCCGCCGCTTACGCCCAGACGAGAGTCCTTGGCGAGCAAGCTGCCAGCGTTTGATTGCGTCTAGGAATCCCACGGCGTTGGTGATCGGTTGCTCGCGAAGAGACCGCTGCTGCCAGTCTCGTTGCGGCCGCGAAGATACCCCAATCATCCCCCATTGGCAACCGACAATTTTCAGAACCCCTTTGGCCACAGCGCGGATTGATGCGCGGAGCCCCCTCAATCTCCGGAATCAGTGGCAAAAATACGCCGACGCATCCGCATCCATCTCTCATTCATTTGGATCATCGCCCGGGTCACTTCGGCAGCACTTTGAGCATGCCTTTGCCTAAACCATCGCCCACCAGGAAATACGTTTCGGCATTGCCGAACTCATGATGGCCATGGCCGGGGTGAGGGGAATCCTCGGGCTTGCGCACAAAGTCGCCAGTCTCCACCAGCGTCACACTGCCCTTGAACTCGGGCTTGGCCGCAGCGGCCTTCTGCGCGTCTTTGATTGCTTGGGCGGCCTTCGGATAATCCTTGGCACCTTTGAGCCACGGGCCGGTTAGATCGCCAATGACCACCGGCAGCTTTGGCGCGCTCAAGTCCTTGCGAACGTCGTGGATGAGGTTGACGAGGTTCTGCTCGTATTCGGGCACCGCCTTGGCATCGCAGAAATCATTCCAGCCGTGCCACCAAACGAAGCCCGCAAGCTCCACACCCCCGCCGTCGTAGCCCGGAAAATCAGTCTTGATATTGGCCATGGCGTCCTTGATTTGTGAGATCATCAGCGTGTAGTACGGCCCGACCTGCCCGCCAGAACTCGGCGGCCGGAAGTCCACGTTGAGGCTCTTGCCTCCCCATGCCGTCTTGACCAGTAATACTTGGTTTGCTAGGGCGTCGCCCACCACATGGCCGAATTGTAACTCAACGCCAAAATGATGCGAGTCGCCATAAACAGAAAATCCAGTGCCCAGAGGTCCGGCCAAAAGCGGGGACTTTTCGCGTTGAAAGCGAACCCACACGTCATCGCGTACCACCCACTTGCCATCGGTCGTTTTGAGGTGTTTGAACATCGGGCCCTTGACTGGATCGCTCATCAGCGTGGCTAGAGTGCCTTTGCCATCGTTGTAATCCTTGCCGGTTAGATCCACCACAGCTTGGCCTTCCATGTTCGACTGGCCGGCGAGAATGAATACTTTTACCGGGCTCTTGCCGGCTTGTTTGCCGGGTTTAGGCACCTTCGGCGCGGCTAGGGCGGAAGCGGAGATGAGCGGTAAAACTCCGGCACACAAGGTTGCTAGAAATAATGTCTTTTTCATGGGGGGCTCTATTGGATATGAAGCGCCACGGACTACGCGCTCAAGGCTGCTTGCCTTTCACACAGACGTCGAATTCGTTGATCGACCAATGATACTTGGCATCGCTGCCGGTTTGGGTCACTCGGATGAAGCGCGCAGATTGAGTCGGGAAATTGATGCGGGTGATCCCTAAAGTGCCAGCCCCCGTCGCAATCGGAGAGCCCCAGTCGGTTCCATCATTGGAAACCGTCACCGCATACTTCGCGGGCGAGTTCCATAGCGCCCAGGTATTATCTAACACGACGGCGTCAAACGTCCGGGCTTGGCGCATGTCCACCTGGAACCATTGGCCGGGGTACTGGGTTTTGCTGGTGTCGCGCCAGACCGTCCAATGGTCGCCGTCAATGGCGTTGGCGGCCGACGCATCCACCGGAATCTTGTCACCGCTGAAAAGAAACGACCCGTCCGGCACCGAGGCCGAGGCCAGCCATCCGTTTTTCTCGAGCTTGATCTCGGCCGGTTCTGGCTGGGGCAGGGGTTTGGGCGATGTGATCGGCAGCGCGCCGAGTCCGACAAATTGCCAGGTGCCGGGTGCTGCCTTGAACTTGATATAGTTATCATCCTCGCCTTGCCAGGTGATGCCGGCCACGCCCTCTTTGAATGAGCTCTTCCAGACCGGCGTGCCATTCACCGTGATGGAGTCGAGCTTGGTGAACGACCCTTTGGGAATGCCGACGATGGCGGTGGTTCCAGCGGGTGATGTGAGACCGAGCGAATACTCGGATGAAGTCTTTTTCAAGGACGCTGTCACCGGCCCCTTGATCGTTGGCACGAGCACCTTGAATGATGTAAGAAATGTCTCCTTGGGCATGACTTGATAGGTCGTCCAGCCCGGTTCGATCGGGGCCACTCCGGCGATGTTCTGTGACAGGAAGAGGGCAGGGGGATTCCAACCGTGATTGAGTGAACTAGGCTCCTCATAGGCATTGGTCACCGAGGCCCACCAGCGGTCATAGCCTTCCCACAGGGTGGTGATGCTGCACGGGATCATCGTCTTGTAGCGATCATACATCCGCAGCATCGCGTATTCCTGTTTGCCCATGGCACACAGCGCTTCAAATACCCAGCGGTCGAAGAAATTGCTGGCGTTGAACTTTTTGGTCAGGACGTTGTCGTAAATCGCCTGCCACTTTGATGGATCCGCCAGACCGGCGTTGACCGCCATGGCATTGGCCCGGTCATCCGGCGTGCTCACCTGCGACGACTTGTAATAACTCCCTTGCCAAAACTTGGCGTCAAAACTGCTCTTGATGGCTTCAAGCTTTGAGGCGATGGCGGGGACGTCAGCCTCATGCCCGGTGGCCAGTGCCATTTTGCTCAGCGCTTTCAAGTCGATGTAGAGGAAACACGCCTCAATGACGGCGGTATCCTTGATCTCGACTCCCCAGTCAAACCAGGTCTTAGGGTTGCCTGATTGATAGGTGTCAAACAGGAACGTCTTCGTTTGGTCATAGACGGCGCGGATCGACTCAAGGTCGCCGCTGTGGAGGTAATAGAACCAGAGGCCGTATTCGCCGAGAAATTCTAGGTGTTGGCCTGGATAGAACTTGGGTTCCAGTTTGCGTCGGACCAAGTCCTTTGCCAATTGATGGGCTTTGGAATCAAATATATAGAAACACTGGTTCAACTCCGGCGTGCCATCACCCCAAAACCCAACCCTCTCGCGGTCCGGGCAGTCATAGAAATGGTCACGCATACAGATGTAGGCGGTTCGGGCCGCCTTTTTCCACAGGATATTGTAGTCATTGTCGTTGCACTCAAACGAACCGGTAAACGTCGTGTCAAAGCCAGTCTCACGGTACTTCACCGCCTTGACGGTGACGCCTGCGGGAATCGTGTAGATGGCGCCCTCGCCGCTCACCCAATGCTTCGCCTCGTACGTCCGGACGCCATCCTGAGTGGTAGCGGTTTCCGTGGGCGTTAGATATAGGACGAGCGGGTTGCTAGAGTTGAAACGGATTTCCTTGCCTGCGGGAGCGTCCAGTTCGATCGATGGCTGAAAATGGCAGTTGTAGGGCATGGTGCACACCAGTTTCCAGGGAGCGGCCTCCACATGTGGCAAGTCTTTGGATAGATGAAGATACTCCATGGTCCCGTAATCCTTGATCGTGGCGGTGGCATTGGCTGGATCAAAGAAGATTCCGCTGAGCGTAGCCAACTCCCCCCGCACCTTGTTGATGCGAAACTTCACCGATTGATTGTATTTGTAAACCAAATAGGTGCCCCCTGAAAAATGGTCCAATATCTTTACCGGGGCGATCAGGTTGAGGGTGGCTGCGTCAAACATCTCCACCGCCATCCGGCTACCTTTGTTAGCCCAGTCCATAAAGTAAAGGGCCAGCTGATACTCGTGTTTGCCGTTGATGCCGATGGTGACGGTCATCGTCTGATCGTTATTGGAGTAGCAGGTGGCATTGCGAGTTGGGCTGTTTCGGATATTGGGGGCAAGCGCTCGTTTGTCGGAGGTGGCGGTGGCCCACACCGTGGGATCGGGCACGCCGTTTTTCGGGAAGGCGCGGAAATAGTCCAGGGACGTCACATATTCCGGCAGAGATTTCTCATCGCGTTTCTCGCCGTGGTAGTTGCATAGCACATAACCATCCTTGCCGTACGCGCCCCCCCAGTCGCCGCTGGTGGTGGTGTCCGGCTTGAGCGACTCGGCGGCATACTTCACCGGCGGTTCGACATAGGCTGGAGTCTTGCCGTTGTAGGTGGTGGTTAGTGCATAAGTTCCCGGTTGCACGCCGCTGAATACCACAAACTCCTCATTCCGGCTCGCTCCGACGATGCCCTCCACTGCGTGATAGGTGCCATCCCAAGCGAGTTTTCCGTTGATAGAGATGTGAGCAATAGTCTTGCCAACATTGGGAATTCCGATGCGACCAACGGTTCCCGGTGGCGCCGTGACCTCGCTGGTCCCGGATGTTAGATCAAAGCTGGCGCGGATGGCGCCATGCGGAGTGGGGGTCTCCCCGGCCACCCGGGTAAGCGTGCCGCCCGGATGCGGCATGATATCATAGGTCTTGAAACCTGCCCGGGTGGGCACGATGCCCAGCACCTCTTCATTGAGCCACTTGACCACGCCTGCGCCCCATGGATGGCACAGGCTGACGATTCCGCTCTGGCTGTTAGGCACAGCGGCGTTCGCTGCCAATGTATCATTCCACGACGGCCGATAGACCTCGAAGGTGGTGGTGGCACCGTAGTTGACCATGCCGCCCCACATGTCGCGCACCGTGCTCAGGGCATCGTCGTGTTTGCCCATGCGTGCCATCGCCTGAATGATGAAGTACTGGTTGAAGGGGGTGAGCGAGACGCGGTTGACCCGGTCCGTAAACCATTTTTCGAACAACGTTGTTTGTTCGGCGTGGTTGAGGTTGCCGGTGTTGATGGCATCTGCGGCGGCATGCAGGCCGAAGCTCGCGAGCCAAGCGTCGCTCTGGCGCAACTCCGCCATCTTTTCCTTGGCGTAGCCCAGATACTTCTCCTGCAGGTCCTTGCGTCCGCATTGGCCCATCGCTGCGGCAAAGTCGTTCCAGGCCCGGATCGAGAGCATTTTATAGGCATTCTGGGCTTCCTGGCAGGACTTGAACCAAATCTCAAAGCCGGCGCACAGGCGTTCATCCCAGCCGTAGAATCGGAGTGCTGGATCTTTGCCGAACACCGCGTAAGCATCATCGAGTTTGGCGCAGGCGTTCTTGATATATCCCTCGAGGGTCGCAGCGTCGCCGCTGTATTGATAGTAATCCAGCAAACTCAGCACCCAGTAGAGCGAATAACTGTGGATGCCGTTGCTCTGAGTGGATGTGTTATCGATGTTCTTCTTGATCAAATCCAGATTGCCGAAGGCGACCAGTGCCGCCGCTTGCGATGTGTGCGCATCGCCTGTCCAAGACATACGGTCCCCGCGATCCATCAGGATGGACCCGAAATAATCCTTGCACAGCGAGGCCTTCACGCCATAGGCCGACATATACCATGCCTTCGTCAGCAGCGGATCGCTGCAGGAAAAACTGCCCACGTAATTCGTGGGCTTGACCTGACAAACGGCGCGGATGGCGGTGATATGCCATGGTTTATCAGGTGCCTTGACGTTGATCCATGCGAAGCGCACGCCCTCGTAGAGTTCCTTGTTGAGTTCGAGGCGATAGGTGTTCCCGTACTTGACCGCCGCCTTCGTCTTGTTAATCCCCGGCTCATTGTACTCACTGATGGCCATCTCCACCTCGCCCGGGCAGTCCGGACTGTCGAATTCAATCCAAGCGCCGCTCTCAACCCCGAAGTCCAAGCGGATAGAACCTGCGCCTTTCACCGTGATGTTAGAGGCGGGGGCAGTGGCCGAGTTGAGGTTATCAAACGCCTCAGGGGGATCGGCCACTGCTGCTGCCGGTTTGAGAAAATAGATTTGCAGGGCATCGGTGGCCTTGGGGTCCTTCCACTGATAGGCCACCAGGGGGTCCGGCGATTCCTTGACGGCGCGGGCAGCGACCAGGGCACCGCCGTTTAGCAATGGATAGGGTTCGGCTACGGGGGAGGGGCTTTGTAGCATCAGGGCCGGATTGGGCGGTGTGGTCTCATCGGCAACCGCTGCGAGTGTGCCTAACGCCATGAGGCAGAGGGCGAGGGGTGCCGCCTTGTGCATCGAGGTGAGATATAGGTGGAGTGGCTCCAGTTGTGAGCGAATGGGAGGATTGTCGTTTCTTTGCATAAGGTTGATTCGTTGTTGAAGTGCCTGCGTCCCGGTCTGCGAGTCGGCCCTATTTCGGAAATGATTCATGGGCATCAGGGGTCCTCGCAGACCACGCGGAATCCCACGTTGAAGACCCGCTGCCACGGCTGATAGGATAGGCGGCTGCTGGACGTGCAGCGCTTGGGCCGGTCATACCATGACCCGCCGCGCACAACCCTCAGTCCTTTGTCAGAATCAGTGCTGTTACGGCCGTCGTTGTCTCGATACGGATAGGGAAGTGAGGCCGTTCGCGTCCATTCCCATACATTGCCGTGCATATCCAGCAGGCCCCAAGGATTGGCTTGGTATTTGCCGGCCGGTTCAGCGATGAATCCGCCGTCGTCGATCCGGTTATCGTGCGGAATCCAGTCGTCATATCG
>CAIQXC010000946.1 GCA_903875675.1 Akkermansiaceae bacterium | reverse complement strand
GTTGCAACTCAGTCGGCGATTGTTCGGTGAACAGCCGCCTTGGAGGGTCATCTGGCGGGAATTGCCGCGCGTCTGGTCGCGGCGTTTTTTCTTTCGCTTCATCGTGGCTCGCTGGTCGCCGGGACTCCCGGTGGCCCTCGCGGTGGAGGACCTCGAGGGCCTTCGCGGCAAGGACTACGCCCGGCGAGTGCGTCAGGTGGCGCGACGCGGCAACGGCGCGGTGATCTGGACGTATCTGATTGCCGAGTTCTCCGCCGGGTGGTTCGGCCTGGCACTCTTCGGGGTGATCTCCATGTTGGTGCCCGAGGGACAGAATGCGCCGTGGACGCAGGCACTGGAGGAATGGGGGGCTGCCGGCCCGTTTGATGTGCCGCTGTTGTTGATGCGCAGCATCGCCGTGTGCATGATCATGGCCATGTCCCTGGCAGATGTTTTTCTAACAGGTGCCGGATTTGGCCTGTACGTCAACACCCGGACGTGGATTGAGGGCTGGGATGTGGAATTGGCTTTCCGGCGGCTGGGTGAGCGCCTGGCCAAGGTGTTAGGAGTGTTGGTGCTAACGGCTTGGTGCTGGTTGCCTGCGGCAAGCGAGGCGGTGGAGTCTAACGGGCCGACTGATACGGCCGGTTTAGCGCGATCTAGAGGGGAAACAGGTTTTCTGCCGGTGAGGGAAGACGGCGCGTCGAACTTGTCTGCGCATGAGACGACAGGCTGGAAGCCCGTCGTCCATGACAGGCAAGATGCCTATCCTCCTGCCGAAATAACCGATTTGAATGGGGCGACGCCGCATGCGGTCATTGAGCAGGTGAAGGCGCAGAAGGAATTTGTGGTGCACAAGGTGAAGCTGAGGGTGCCGAAATCCGCGGGATCATCCGGCAGCCGGACGAGTGGCTGGTTTGGACAGTTGATTGGAAATGCGTTAGAATGGATCGCTTTCGGGTGGGTCGTGGCCTTCATTGTGTGGCTGTGTTGGAAGTACCGATACTTGCTAGCCTTGGTTGGAGGGCGCGACAAAGGGCGGCCGCAGCCGATCGTGGCGCGGGTGGTCATGGGCATGGATGTGACGCCGCAATCCCTGCCAGCGGATATTCCCGGCGCGGTCTGGCACATGTGGCAGGCGGGGCAGTGCAAGGAGGCGCTCAGCCTGCTCTATCGCGGGGCGATATGCCGCCTCATCGAGCATGGCCGGGTCGAGATCCAGCAAGCGGATACCGAAGGCGATTGTCTTCGGCGGGTGCAACAGGTCGGCACGGCAGCCCATCCCGGGTACTTTCACGGGCTGACCCGGGTGTGGATTGCGCAGGCCTATGCCGGCCAAGTGCCCGCCGATGCGGTGGTCGAGGGATTGTGCCGTGAGTGGCCATTTGTGGAAAGGCGGGGCGCATGACGGGGGAGGGGACTGGAAGAATGGCGGTGGACCGAATGCCTGCGCTTCGGTGGACTAGGCATGTTGCCTGGATCCGTATTTTGCCAAGCCATTTTCTAACCGGACAGCCGTGGATCTGGCGGCTGTTGCTGGCTGTGTGGTTAGTCACAATCAGCGGCTGCAATTATGAATATGTGGAGCGCGAGATCGGCTACAAGGGCCGGGCGCGGGTCAACCCGTGGCTGGCAGCCGAGAATTTTGCTAGAAGATATGATTTTGCTGTCAAGTCGTTGTCGGGTTGGCGTGCGCCGGAGCAAGCGGATGCGATGTGGTTAGTCCCTGCGGCGGTTCTGAGCAATGAGAGCTTCGCCTGGAGGGTTGAGGAATGGGTCAAGGGAGGCGGGCATCTGGTGGTGGTCGTGGAACATGCCGCAGCGGAAACCAGTGATTGGCGGGTGTTTGAGCCCGAGCTGCCGCTGGCCCCCGCTTTGTCGGCCATGTTGCTGCGCTTGGGGATTGAGTTGAAACCGCGTGGCGCGGAAACGGGCACCGAGGCAGACGGGCCGGTGTCCCTCCATTTTCGCGGGAAAGATTTTGAGGTGGCCGCCAGGGCGCGCGCCACGGTGGCCGTTCGGAGGGGTGAGCCGGGCGTGTTCGCCAGTGTGCGGGCAGGTGCCGGACGCGTATCAGTACTCGTCGACGCCCGCCCCCTGCGCAACCGCTGGATCGACGAACACCAACATGCCGAGTTTCTGTTGGCTCTGATCGGCTCAACCAAACGTGGCGGATATGTGGTTTTTGTTAGGAATTGCGAGCTTTCATTGTGGGGCATGGTGAGGCAGCAGTTGTGGCCGGTTTTGTGCGCTCTGGCGCTGCTGCTTGTGTTGTGGTTGTGGAAAAATCTGAGTCGCTTCGGGCCGCTGGAAGCGGCGGCGGCTCCCACCACGGCACGCGGCTACGACCACCATCTTGAGGCGCTGGGGAATTTTCATTGGCGTCTGGACCGCGGCGCAGGCCTGTTGGCACCGCTGCGTGAGCAAATCCTCGACCGGGCCCAGCGCCTTGGCGCACGCGGCGGACCGGTTGACGATGGCTTGGTGCAGTGGCTGGCGACGCGCTCCGGCTTGCCCGAGGCACGGGTCGCGCAAGCCCTGGCTCCAACCACCCCAAGCGACAACCTCGGCCTGACCCGCTGCGTCGCCGATTTACAAGCCCTGCTCAAAACTCTAACCTAACACCCGAATATCCGTATGACCTCAGACCCTAACGCCGCAAGTGATCCGCCAAGCGTGCCTGACGCCAACCTGCTGTGGCGAGCGCCCGCCGAGACGCCCAATACTGACAGTCTAGCGCACTCTGATCGTAAATCAGGCGTCCCGCCTGTGATGGAAGACAGCGCTTCCAGCCTGTCTGCGCATGAAACGACAGGCTGGAAGCCCGTCGTGCATGACAGGCTAGAAGCCAATCCTCCTTCTAAACTGTCAGGATTGGCCGAGACGCCTCCGCCCGCAGCCGCCGACGAACTGCCGCTGAGCAGCCTCATCGCACAAATGCGCCACGAAATCCGCCAAGTGATCCTCGGCCAGGACACC
>CAIQXC010000945.1 GCA_903875675.1 Akkermansiaceae bacterium | reverse complement strand
GGTCCAATCCGCGGCACTCCGCTCAAAGCCACGCCGCAACTCCTTGAAATTGGCAAAGCCGAACTCGTCGCCGACGGCACGGACGTAGCCCTTATCGGCTTGGGCACTCTTTTTGAAATGGCCGAGCGCACCAAACCCCTGCTCGAAGCCATGGGCCTTTCCGTCGCCCTCATCAACCCCCGTTTCATCAAGCCCCTGGACACCGCCATGCTCGAAACCTACGCGGCCAAGTGCCGTGTCCTCTGTACCTTCGAGGACCACGTCCTGACTAACGGCTTCGGCAGCGCCGTCATAGAACACCTCCACAGTGCGGGCATCCACACCCCGGTCGAACGCATCGGCTGGCCCGACGCCTTCATCCAACACGGCCCCCCGGATACCCTCCGCGCCCTCCACGGCCTCACCCCCGCCCACGCAGCCTCCTTGGTGGCAAGACATTTCGAATCGCCAAAGCTGCTCTAGCGCCCTTGAAGGCTGAACGTTTGTGCAGTTAGGTCAAGGTCTCAGCACCGGTTGCTGTTCTAGAAGCCCCCGCTCGAGCTACAATTGCGCGATTCGATCCATCGGCAGTCCGGTGATCCGGGCAATGGTCTCGGCGGCGATGTCTGCCGCTTTCATTCCCGCCGCCGTCTCAAGCACGCCCTCGGCTCTCCCCTCGGCTTTTCCCTCGGCTTTTCCCTCGGCGAATTTCCCGCTCAGCAGGCTGCGCTCGATCCTCACGGCGTCCCAAAATCCGTCGTAGAGCGCGAGTTGCTCGCGTGTGAAGCCGCATTCTTCGGCAATGCCCAGGGCCTGGCGCAGCGGCTCGTTGATCCCGACCTGGGCGCTGAATTCTTCCACTGAAAGGTGCCCCTGGCTGCCTGCATCCCCAGCTTCCCGCAGGAATTTGAGCCAGGCCCAGCGGAGTTTGCGGGCCTCCAGCGGGTTGGTTTCCCGGTATTTGGGCAATTCCACGAAGATCAGGCGCAACCCCTCAAGCACCCGCTGCGGGTTGCCGATTTCCACAATCTGATAGTCGTGGTAGTAGGCGTCTGGATCGGCATCGTAGGTGGCGTCTAGCAGACTCAGGCCCCAGACGGGGCAGAGCAGATCGTAGCTCTCGCTTTTTTCCAACTGGCGCACGTAGGCCTTGCTGGCGTTGAAGAGCACCCGTTGGAGAAACGAGCCGGTCCATTGCATCTGCATTTCCACGATAAACTGGCGACCGCTGGCATCCTTGCAGCGCACATCGACGATGCTGTTTTTGATGACCGGGATGTCCGGCACCTGCTCGCTGGGCAAATACTCCAGCGAGGCGATGTATTCACTCTCGCCCGAAAACGGCAACATCCCGTTGAGGAAATTCCGCAGAATTTCCGGGTGCTCACCGAAAATCCGCTTGAATACCAAGTCACTGCGCGGATCAAGAAAATGTGCCATGTCCCCAACAGCATGGCTTGCTGAGGGCTGCTGTCAAGCCGAGGTCAGGTGTTCTGAGCCTAGGCACTGGAATCCTGACCTCTGTGAATCCGCCGGTACCCTGCGCCTTTTCCGGCGTCTTTGCGGTTGCCGATGGCGCGGGAGCGGTTTAACGTGCGCCCGCCAACGGCCCCCCCCTCAAGTCATCCTACTTATATGTTAGAAGATTCTAAGCCATGAAGTCACAACCCGATCACGAAATCCGCGTGTTCGCCCCGGCCACCGTCGCTAACGTCGCCTGCGGCTACGACGTGCTCGGCTTTGCCATTGATGCCCCGGGAGACGAAGTGGTCGTCAGGCATGCGGAAACGCCCGGCTTCCGAATCACCCAAATCACTGGCGATCAAGGGAAATTGCCCCTCGACCCGGAACACAACACTGCCGGGGTCGCCGCCCTGGATTTGCTCCGCCATCTCGGCATGAGCGACCGCGGTATCGAAATGGAAATCCACAAAAAGATGCCATTTGGCAGCGGGCTCGGCTCCTCCGCCGCGAGCGCCGTGGCAGGTGCCTTCGCCGTCAACACTCTCATCGGCGAACCTCTCACGAAACAACAACTGCTGCCCTTCGCCATGGCCGGCGAAGCCTCCGCCGACGGTGCCTGGCACGCCGACAATGTCGCGCCTTGCCTGCTCGGCGGTATCGTCTTCATCCGATCTAACGACGAACTCGACGTCGCCAGCATCCCCGCCCCTCCCAACCTCTGGGTCGCTGTGGTTCATCCGGATATCGAGATTTTAACAAAAGTCGCGCGGGAAATCCTGCCCAGGGAGATTCCCTTAATCAATGCAACCCAGCAGATCGGCAACCTCGGCGGCCTCCTCTGCGGCCTCATTCACGAGGACTACGGCCTCATTAGCCGCTCAATTCACGATGTGATCGCCGAACCTCGCCGCCAAAAGCTCATCCCCGATTTCTATCGCGCCAAACGGGCTGCCATGGCTGCCGGAGCCCTCGGGTTTTCCATCTCCGGAGCCGGACCGAGCGTGTTTGCCCTGTGTGAGGGGGAAGCCACCGCACGCAAAGCTGGCGATGCCATCTCCAAGGTGTTCGCTGCCGTGCCCCTGCCCAACCAAATCTACGTCTCCAGAATCAACCCGCGCGGCGTCCACGTCATCTGAGACTAACGAGCAAACCATGCGCTTTGTAAGCACCAACGACCCAGGCCACCGTGTTCCGCTCAAACAAGCGGTGCTTGCCTCGCTGCCTCCTGACAACGGACTCTATCTGCCAGAGCGACTGCCGCGCCTGGACCCTGGCTTCTGGGACGTCTGGCGGGACTTGAGCTTCCAAGAGATCGGCTGCCGGGTGGCACAGGCGTTTTTCGGCGAGGACTTGCCCGAGGACGCCTTGCGGACCATCGTCAACGAATCACTCTCCTTTGACGCGCCACTCATCGAGGTGGCACAGCAACAATATGTGCTAGAGCTATTTCACGGCCCGACGCTCGCCTTCAAAGACTTTGGTGCCCGCTTCATGGCCCGTCTCATGCGCTGGCTTACCCGCGACGACGACCGCCTGCTCACCGTCCTGGTGGCTACTTCCGGCGATACCGGCGGTGCCGTCGCCCATGCCTTCCTTGGCGTGCCGGCCATCCGCGTCGTCATCCTCTATCCCCGCGGCAAAGTCAGCGGACTCCAGGAAAAACAACTCACCACTTTGGGGGGCAATATCACTGCACTTGAGGTCGATGGCTCGTTCGATGATTGCCAGCGACTGGTAAAGGCCGCCTTGTTGGATCCCGGCCTGGCCTCGCGTCTGCTGCTGACTTCTGCCAACTCCATCAATATTTCCCGCCTCGTCCCGCAAATTTTCTACTACATTCATAGTGCCCGGCTTCTACCAGCGGGCACTTCCCCGGTATTTGTCGTGCCTTCCGGCAACCTCGGCAACCTCACAGCTGGACTACTGGCCGAACGCCTCGGCCTCAGCGTCGAGCGTTTCATCGCCGCCAACAACCGCAACGACGTCCTCACCACCTATCTGGCAGGTGATGCCTATGCCCCGCGCCCGAGCCAGCCCACCATCTCCAGCGCCATGGACGTGGGTGCCCCGTCAAATTTTGCCCGTTTGCTCACCCTGTTTGAACATGACCTCAGGGCCATGTGCCGTCGTATCGGTGGTTACTCGGTGAGTGATGAGGAGACCCTCGCCGCCATCCGCGATGTGGCCGCCAACTATAACTATCAACTCGACCCGCATGGCGCTGTCGGTTGGTGCGCCGCACGCCAATGGCACCACAACCACCCGCAGGCCAACACAGTCGTGCTCGCCACCGCCCACCCGGCCAAATTCCCCGAAACCCTCGATCGCGTCCTAGGCCCCGGCCAAGTCCCCATTCCAGAACGCCTCGCCTGCCTGGCACAGAAAACCAAATGTGCCATCCCGATGGCTGCGGATACCTCGGCATTTTTCACATGGTTGCGGCAAGGTGGCTGAGATGCATTCGCATCGGCGGTCTGTGACCGCCGATGCGAATGGATGTATATCTATTGGATTTATTTGGCCGGTTTAGGCTTGGCGGTGCTTGGCTTGGATCCCGGTTCTTCGTAGGCGAACTGATCATCGTCCTTGAGTTCTTTTTTCAAGCGATAGAGTTCTGCCTTTAACTTGGCAAAGGTGCCGGCCTCGGCGGGGTCCCCATGGATGTTGTGCAGTTCAGCGGGATCCTTGACCAGATCATACATCTCCCACTGGTCAATCTTCCAAAAGTATATCAACTTGTGGGTCTCAGTACGCACCCCGTAATGGGCTCGGGTGTTGTGGTCGCCAGGATCATGATAGTAGCGGTAATACCAACTGCTGCGCCAGTCGGCAGGCCGCTCGCCTTGGAATAAGGGCACCAGACTGCGGCCTTGCATATCAGCGGGCACCGGCAGACCCGCCGCCTGCATGAAGGTAGGCGCGAAATCAACATTGATGCCCATGGCCGATTGGCTGGACCCGGGCTGGATGACGCCGGGCCAGCGCACAAGGAAAGGCATTCGGATCGACTCCTCGTACATAAAACGTTTGTCATAGAGGCCGTGGTCTCCAAGGAAAAACCCCTGATCACTGGTGTAGATGACAATCGTGTTCGCAGCCAGGCCGGACTCGGTGAGATAGTCGAGGAGGCGGCCAACGTTGTCGTCCACCGATTGGACACAGGCGAGATAGTCTTGCATGTAACGCTGGTATTTCCACTTCAACAGAGCGTCGCCGCTAAGTCCGACCGGCGGCGGCCCCTTTGTGTCGTTAGGACTGAGGTTGGCCAAGACCTTCTGGGTCGATTGGTGAATCGCAGCGCTGCGGGTGGCGTAATCGTCGCGCAGCGTGTCGGGCTCCGGGATGATCTTGTCAGCAAACATCGCCTTGTGCTTTTCGTCGGGTTGCCAGTTGCGATGCGGTGCCTTATGGTGACACATCAGAAAGAACGGCTTGTCCTGCGGCCGGTTCTTGAGAAACTCAATGGATAGATCCGTGATGATGTCGGTGACGTAGCCGTTGATGACACGACGGCCGGACGCCTCCAGAAACGCCGGATTGAAGTAATCACCCTGGCCGGGCAGGATCGTCCACCTGTCGAAGCCTGTGGGGTCGCTCTCCAGATGCCACTTGCCAAACATGCCGGTGTAATAGCCGGCGGCTTGGAGATACTTCGCTACCGTCGGCTGCGACCCGTCAAAACGGTTGAATACCGGCACACCGTTGATATGACTGTATTTCCCAGTTAGTATTGAAGCTCGGCTCGGCGTGCAGATTGAATTGACGGCAAACACCCGGTCGAAGCGCATGCCCTCCTTGGCTAGACGGTCAATATTTGGCGTCTGGTTCACCCGGCTGCCATATGCGCTGATAGCGTGGGCGGCATGATCGTCGGCCATGATAAAAAGAATATTCGGGCGTTTGACGTCAGCAGCCTGGAGAGCAGCTAGCGGTGCCAGCAGCAGGGTGGAAAAGAGGAGCATGGAGATTAGGTGCATGGCGTGGGAGATGGTGGTTGAGGCGACCGAGAGGTTGGGCAAACCTCCAAGAGGACGCGCTGGTCGTACTTGGATTTGCGATGCTTGTCGATTGAATTTCCGCAAATCCCGGGCCGGCAGGGGCAAAGATCGCTCGGGATTTGACAGAATCCGCGATGCCGGGAAGTAAACGTCGGTTCAATTACAATCCATGAACAAGTATATCATTCCCCTGATCAGCGGTATCCTCGGCGGCACGCCGGGGATGGTACAAGCCCAGACATCCACCGTTAACCAACCGCAACACGGCTTCATCAGTTCAACCCCAGCTGAGACTTGGGAACACGGCTTGATCTCTGGCAACGGAACCATGGGTGCCAATGTAATGAGCCGCCCATTGCAGGAAACCGTCATCTTCACCCATGAACGGTTGTTTTTGCCGCAGGGACCGCCGCACATGCCACCGGACAATGCCGCCCGGCTGTTTGAGATCCGCAGTTTGATAGATCGCGGCTTATACAAGCAGGCCACCAACCTGCAGTTTGAGTTGTCCAAGCAAGAGGGCTTCATGTATCCAGATCCTTTTGTGCCCGCGTTTGACCTCAACATCGGGATGAACACGGAGAAAGACATCAAGGATTACGTGCGGTCCGTGGATTTTCAAACCGGAGAAACCTTGGTCCACTGGGCCGACAACCGTGGCGTGTACGAACGCCGGTTGTTTGTTTCGCGTGCCGATGGGGTAGCTGTGATGCTCATCAGCGGTCCGGGCCAAGGCGCGGTGAATTGCACTCTGGCGCTCAGTCCGCGCCAGGTGGATGAGAAACTCGGTGCCAAGACTTTCAAGCAATCCGAGGAAGTTTTCAAAGAACATGTCTCCAACGTCGTAACACACGCAGAGAAGTCATGCCTAACCTACAAAAACACGTTTACCAAGGCCTATCCCGGCAGCATTCATGCACTGGAAGGCCTTGCCAGCGTGATTGCCAAAGGCGGCAGCACCCAGGCCCAGGGCAACTCCCTGGTAGTGAATGGGGCGGATCAGGTATTGGTTCTGGTTGATATTCGGATGCTCTATGATCCAGCGGTTTCCCAACTCGAGGATAGCTCCAAACATCTGGCCGGCATGGGCGAAGATTATTCAGCGTTGCTCAAGCGTCACACCGCTATCCATGGCGAGTTGTTCAAGCGCGTAAGCTTGGACTTGGGCGGCGGCTCGGACCGTCAGCTAACCACCGAGGAGCTGCAGGCAAAATCGACCAATGAACAACTCAATCTGGCGCTCGTCGAGAAGGAATTTGACGCCGGACGATATAATATCATATCCGCCACTGGCCAACTCCCGCCAAATTTGCAAGGCGTGTGGGGAGGGACTTATGTTCCGGGCTGGGCCAGCGACTACACCCACAATGGCAATGTACCCTCTGCCATCGCCAGCACGATGATGGGTAACACTCCGGAACTGATGTTGGCATACACCTCCTATATTGAGTCGATCGTTCCGTGGTTGGAGATCAATGCCAAACACATGTTCGGGGCCCGCGGCGTGGTACTGCCATCACGCTCGACCACCAACGGCTTCAACAATGCCCTCGCCGAGGATTTTGCCGGCGGCTTCTGGGTCGGTGGCGCGGCGTGGGCCGCTCATTTTTTCTATGACTATTATGAGTACACCGGAGACCGGAAATTTTTAGCAGAGCACGCGTTGCCCTACATGCAAAAGGTTGGGCTGTTCTTTGAGGATTATTTGTATGAAGGTGCGGATGGAAGATATGTATTCTCTCCCACTCAGTCGCCGGAGAATTTTCCGAAGAACACCAAGTCTCAGGGAACATTCAACGCGACGATGGATATCGCCGCAGCCAAGGAGCTATTCAACCATCTGATCAAGGCGTCGGAGATTCTAGGCATCAATGCGGCCAAAATTCCGCTGTGGAAGACCATGCTGGCTAAAATGCCGGACTATCAGATCAGCGACGAAGGTTTCGTCAAGGAATGGGCGACCCCTAAACTCACTGACGACCTCAACCACCGCCACTCGTCGCAGCTCTATGCCTTGTATGATGGTATACCCGATGAGATCTCTCAAAATCCCAAGCTCAAGGATGCATTCAAAAAGATGATCGAGCTCAAACTGAAACGCCATTGGAGTGGCAACACATCCGGTTTCATGTCCTTCGGGTTGGTACAACTCGGGCAGGCATCCACCAGTCTCGGCGAACCGGATCTTGCCTATCAGTGTCTCGTTCCCCTGGTGAATCGCTACTGGCTGAGCAACCTCGCATCAATGCACAATCATAAGTCCCTGTTCAACATGGACATCAGTGGCGGCATGCCCTCTGTCATCATCAAAATGCTGATGGCTTCCGAACCCGGCCACCTCAAACTCTTGCCCGCAGTGCCGAGCGCCTGGCCTAGCGGTGAAGTCTCCGGCCTGCTGTGCCGTGGCCAGATCACCCTCACACGTTTGGCCTGGGACAAGAGTTCCATCAAGGTGAGCCTGCGCTCCGTCATCGACCAAACGATCCGCCTGGAAGCCGCGGGTTCCAGCCAGCAGGTGACTCTATCCGCCGGCAAGGAAGTCTCTCTTGAGATCAAGAAATAGGGCTTTACGACTCTAGCTGATGCCGTTAGCGTGTCTCCCAGCAGGCGGACTGAAGTGCCGTCCCGCCCATGAACCCCTAAACCCACCGATACAACATGAAACTGCAAACCGTCGTATTCACCGGCACCCTGCTGGTCCTGCCCACATGGCTCCATGCCGCAGCGGCACCGCCGCCATCATTCACCGGCCACTACGTGCCAGGCGTTGAAGGCATCAAAGACGCATCACTGCCGCCGCCCGGATTCTATCTGCGCGACTATAACGCATTCTACACTGCCGACCAATTGAACCAATCCAACGGCCACAAGGCACCGGTGAATTTCGATGCATTTGTCTATGCCAACGTCATGCGCGGCATCTGGGTGAGTGATCTTGGGGTGTTGGGGGGCAACATTGTGATGGATGCCATTGTGCCGCTGCAATACACCGAACTTAAGATCAACGGTGCGAAGGATCACACATTTGGGTTCGGCGATATTTGCCTGGAACCTGCAGTTGTCTCCTGGCACGGCTCGCAATGGGACGCGGTACTTGGTTATTCGATGTGGTTGCCCTCGGGCGACTCCCAACCAGGCAGCGCTGATCCTGGCAAGGGGTTTTGGGGCCACATGATCACAGCGGGTGGCACGCTGTATTTGGACACCAATAAAACTTGGGCTCTATCATTGCTCAACCGCTTTGAATTCAACCAGGCGGAACGTGCCACCGACATCACGCCCGGCCAACAATGGACGGCTGAATGGGGAATCAGCAAAAGCGTGATGCCCGGCGTGGACGTCGGAGTGGTCGGTTACTATCAACGCCAAACCACCCATGACTCAGGCCGAGGTGCCTCGACCGTTCGAGACCAAGTCCTCGCCTTCGGCCCGGAAGTCAGCGCGCTATGGCCCAACCTCGGCCTGTTCACCTCGCTGCGATATAACATCGAAGTGATGGCCAACGACCGTCCGCAAGGCCAGACGATCGTGCTCACACTGACCAAGCCGTTCTAAGCGAGCCAATCCAACAGATCAGGATTCACGTGCGGCGCATGAGGTGACTCATGCGCCGTCTAGGGTTTGGCCATTCTGAAGCGGATTCAGGCGGCGGCTCGGAATGTTGCGGCGGCC
>CAIQXC010000944.1 GCA_903875675.1 Akkermansiaceae bacterium | reverse complement strand
TGCCGCGTCCGTGCCCCTTGGCTATCATCTTCCCTTTCCGGGGATGAATCAACAAAGGGAGAGTCGAACTTGCTCGACGGCATGGCTGATTAGAGGGCGGGTGCTGGGTTTTGACCCATGCCCCTTTACGCCGATTTGAGGCCATCTCGGTTTAGCGATCATTCTTCAGGTTTGTCTGGAGGGCAATTGCTTGACTGTGGCAGCTACCGGCGAAACCTTCCGTTGCAAAGTTTGGCCCCAATTTTCTATGAAAACGTTCCTCCCGTTTGCTCAACTGCCGCTCATTCCAGTCGGGTGGGGCGTGGTTCTATCGTGTTGTCTGCCGCTGTTTGCACCCAAGGTCACAGCCACCGATTGCTTGTATGGCAACGGCACAATCGTTAGCTCTACTTTGTCATTTCAACTTCCAACTACTTGATTATCAAGGAGTTGGAACTAATTGCCAAATCTTCATAACTCGTTTATTATCAATAGCTTGCATTATGAAATGACAAAGTAGAGTTAGCATGGACGCTCGCGGCGCGACTTTCGAGGCGGTGGGTGTGCGCAACGGGCGGATTGATGCGATGGGCACACAAGCGGCGGTGGCAGAGCGACTGGAACGGGGGTTTTCGCGAATCGACTTGCATGGCCACACGCTGTTGCCGGGCTTCTACGCCGCTCACGACCACTTTCCAGAAGCCGACGAAAATGACTTGTATCAAGTCGATCTGAATAGTCAGCCACTCGGGACCGTCCACAACATCAATGAATTGGTCGCCGCCCTCAAGCGCAAGGCGGATACCCCCGATGGAATTGCGCGACTTGCAGGTGCTTGAAACCATCATCGGCGGCCAGCGTGTGTATGCCCGTTAGTTATGTGGGATATCCGAGCCACGGGCCGAGCCATTTTTCTGCGGTGGTCAGGGATATGCCCTTGCGCCGGGCGTAGTCTTCGAGTTGGTCCTGCTGCAACTCGGAGATGGCGAAGTAATGACTGTCAGGATGGGAAAAATACAGGCCGCACACGGCAGCGCCGGGATGCATGGCACAACTTTCAGTTAGCATAACTCCGCTGCGCGAGGTGGCGTCTAGCAAGTCGAAAAGCAATGGTTTTTCGCTGTGGTCTGGTTGCGCCGGATAGCCGGGGGCGGGCCTGATGCCGCGGTAGGTTTCATGGATCAGTTGTTCCGGGGTCAATTCGGTGGTTGTTTCGTAGCCCCATTCAACCCGGGCGTGATGGTGGAGTCGCTCGGCAAAGGCTTCGGCGAAGCGGTCTGCAATGGCTTTGACCATGATCGAGCCGTAGGGATCGTTGGCTTGCTCTAACTCTGTGGCGAATTCATCCGCGCCGTGAATGGCCACCACGAAGCCGCCGATGTAATCCTGATAGGGGACAGGGGCCACCCAATCGGCCAGCGCGACGTTGGGTTTGCCGGACTCTTTGGCGAGTTGTTGCCGCAGACTGTGCAAGCGGGTGCGTTCCACGTCCCGCGATTCATCGGTCCACACGATGATATCATCGCCGTCCGAGTTGGCCGGGAAAAACCCGTAGATGCCCCGGGCGCTGAAGCGGTTTTCGCTGATGATGCGTTCGATCCATGCCAGCGCGTCCTGATGGAGTTTGGCAGCCTCGACCGCGGCCTCGGAATTTTTGGTCTTGAGCACGCCCGCTGTCCGATCCCAGACGCCGCGCAGCTCCCACGTGTGAAAAAATGGCGTCCAGTCGATATACTCAACCAAGTCCCGCAACTCCATCGCCATGCCTGAACCACTTTCCGTGGCTTGCCCGCAAACACGGGTTCCGAGAAACGCGGGTGCCGGTGGCGTGTAGGTGTCCCAATCGAAGACCGGTTTTGCAGCCTGGGCATCTGCTAGAGTGAGGGTGGCTTTTTTTGGACCGGCGATAAAGGCCTCTCTAAGCCGCAGTTGTTTGGATAGATTCTCCGCCACGAACGCGTCGCGGCGTTCCTTCGATAAGAGCGAGGTGGTGGCAGGCACCGAGCGTGAGGCATCGAGCACGTGAACCACCGGGCCGGAGTAATGTTGGGCGATTTTGACGGCGGTATGTGCGGCGGAGGTGGTGGCCCCACCGATGAGCAAGGGGAGGCTCATTCCGGCGCGTTCCATTTCCTTGGCGACGTGGACCATTTCATCGAGTGACGGGGTGATCAGGCCGGACAGGCCGATGACGTCTGCGCCGAGCTCGCGGGCTTTTTCAAGAATCTTGTCGCAGGACACCATCACCCCCATGTCGGTGACCTCATAGCCATTGCACGAGAGCACCACGCCTACAATATTTTTGCCGATATCGTGCACGTCGCCCTTGACCGTGGCGATGAGGAAGCGCCCGGCGGAGCGCCCGCGCTGGGCTCGTTGCAAGGCGTCTTCAGCGCTGAGTGACGGGTCTGCGTCGAGAATCGCAGCGATGTCAGCACCCAGAAACTCCGCCTTCTCCGCCTCCATGAAAGGTGTCAGCCAGGCCACCGCCTTCTTCATCACGCGGGCCGACTTGACCACCTGCGGCAGAAACATCTTGCCCGCACCAAACAGATCTCCGACCACTCCCATGCCGTCCATCAAGGGCCCTTCGATGACCTTGAGGGGTCGGCCATATTTCTGGCGTGCCGCTTCGGTGTCTTCATCGATGTAGCGGTCGATGCCTTTGAGCAAGGCGTGCTCCAGGCGTTTTTCCACGGGTTCGTCGCGCCAGCTGAGGTCTTCCTCGAGCTTTTTGCCGCCTTGGCCCTTGAATTGTTCGGCGAGTTCCAGCAAGCGCTCGGTGGCGTCCGGGCGGCGGTTGAGCAACACGTCCTCGACGCAGGTGAGCAGTTCTTTGGGAATCTCATCATAGACTTCTAACATTCCGGCGTTGACAATGCCCATGTCCATCCCAGCCTGAGTCGCGTGATAGAGAAACGCTGAGTGCATCGCCTCGCGCAGTGCGTTGTTGCCCCGGAAGGCGAATGAAATGTTAGATACCCCGCCGCTTACTTTGGCCCCCGGCAGGTTGTGCTTGATCCAGCGCGTCGCATTGATGAAATCCAGCGCGTAGTTGTTGTGTTCGTCGATGCCGGTGGCGACTGTTAGAATGTTAGGATCGAAGATGATATCATCCGGGTTGAATCCCACATCATCGACGAGCAGGCGGTAGGCGCGTTCGCAGATGCGGATTTTTTCGGTATAAGACGCGGCCTGGCCATTTTCATCGAAGGCCATGACCACGACCGCCGCGCCGTAACGCATGATATAGCGTGCTTGGCGGATAAAGTTAGCCTCGCCTTCTTTGAGCGAGATGGAATTGACGATGCCCTTGCCTTGGAGGCATTTGAGACCGGCCTCAATGATTTCCCACTTGGAGGAATCGACCATGATGGGCACCCGCGCGACATCCGGTTCGCCCTGTAGCAAGTGCAGAAAACGAGTCATCATCGCCTTGCCATCGATCAGGCCGTCATCGAAACAGATATCGATCACGTTGGCACCGTTGGCCACTTGTTGGCGGGCGATTTCAACTGCTGCCTCGAGGTTGCCTGCCCGCACGAGCTTGGCAAATTGCGGAGAGCCGGCCACGTTGGCACGCTCGCCAATCATCAGGAAGCGCTTGTCGGAGGTGTGGTTGTAGGCCTCGCTGCCGGACAGCCGCAGGGCGTGAGGGATGGTTTGCATGTTGGTTCAATCGATCTGGTCTATCATTGCGACTCCCTTTGCGGGCTCTCCGCCTTCGCGATTTTGTTTCATCCCACCACCGGCACCTGCCGCGGGGGGACGCCGGCGACCGCGCGGGCGATGGCGGCGACGTGTTCAGGGGTGTTGCCGCAGCAGCCTCCTGCCAGATTGAGCAAGCCGGAGCCTGCGAGGTCTGCCATGAAATCGTGCATTTGCTGGGGGTTGAGGTCGAAGCCGGTGGGAGCGAGCGGATTGGGCAGGCCGGC
>CAIQXC010000943.1 GCA_903875675.1 Akkermansiaceae bacterium | reverse complement strand
TATCAAACGCAACCCTCTCCCAATTCACGGCCATGCTGACTGCAGTCTTGGAAGGGCTGAGAGCGCGAAATAGCGGCGGACAGGTGAGCTCCCCCTGCAACTAAGGCTGGGTGACCTTGAGCCGGATGAAAGTCTTGGCACCAAGCGCAGGGATGCTCACTTTCACATGGTCGAATAAACTGCCAGGCGTGATGGTCACCAGGCCGGCGCTGGTGGCCGGTATGCTCAGCGCCGTCCAACCGATAAGATCACTGCCGTAGTCCACTTCCTGGGCTGTCACCGGCGGTAGCGACATGACACTGCGCTGGTACTCGAAAAACCACGCCCCACCAGAATTTTTGATAGTCGGTAAAATCGCCTTCGAGGCAACCATTGGCGCTCCACCTAAAACAAACTCCAACAGATTGGAGATACCATCGTGATCGGGATCGGCCAGAGGACCGTCGTTGACCCCGGCGCTGAGGCCCTGCGCGGGATTGGTGGCCCAGGTGGCATAGCTACTGCTGCCGGCGGTGAGCCGGTTGGCCAGATAATTTTCCAAGCCAATCCGTTCGGTATCGGTGAGCGCGGTGGTGTACACAAACGAATCGCCGTAATAGCCGTTGTAGGTCGTCCATCCGTCAGGCCAGTTGCGACCGAAGGTAATATTGTTAGCGTAACTGCCTGCCACTCCTGGAACGAGCGCCGACATATCCGGGCTGCTGGTGCTGGTGATGTTCATCACCTGTGTACCGTTAGCATAAACCTTGTAGCTGCCGTTCTGTTGGACAACCAAACTCAGGATGCTCGTCTGGCCATCAGGAATGGTGGCCGTACTGGTATCCACCGACCCGTTGCGGCGCACCACCAACTTGCCGCTGCCATTGAGGATTCCCAAAACCAGCCGGTCATAGAAAATGTCCACAATCGACGTCCAACTCGTATCGCTGCCAAAGCGCGTTGGCTTGGCGACGACGACCACCGTGGCACCGGTGCAAGGGATGGGTGCGGCGATGGTTCCGAGGTTGAGGCAGTCGTAATCGTTAGCCACGTTACTGACGAATTTGTGGCCGTCGATGATGGCGACGGTTGGGGTGTATTGCGGGGTGAGGGATTTTCCGGTTGGCAAGTAGGACGGCCACGAACTGATCGTGCCGGAAGCGGGCAGAGCGTCCGTTAGAAACGAACTATAGATCTTGCCAGTCTGCGGGATACTGCCAGTGCCGCTGCTTCCGGTGAAGCTGGCGGTGATCGAGTGGCTGACCGTCACATTGTTAAATGTATAACTATTGCCGCTGCCGACGTTCACGCCGTCAACGGTGATTTTTGCAATGGCAAAGCCGCTGCCCGCCGCGATGTTATACGTCTGGCTACCCCCACAAGTGACCACCGTCGTGCCAGCCGGAGTGATCGTTCCGCCGTAACCAGCCTGCGCGCTGAGCGGATAGGAAAATGTTGCGGCAATCGTGTGATTGGTCCGAACGTCCGCGAAGGTGAATTTGCTGCGCTGGCCCATTGGCCGGCCATCGATGGCCAAAGCGACGATGGCTCCCCCGCTCGGCGTGATAGCAAAACTCTGCCCGGCCCCCTGCACCACGCCGATAGCTCCGCTAGGGCTCAAGCTGCCGCCCGCGCTGGCAGTGGCATTGAGCGTGAATCCCGGCGCGCTCGCTGCAAAGGTCGCGGCAATCGTGTGGCCCGCGTAAAGCGGATCAAAAGTATAAGATTTGACTGCCCCCACAGAGACGCCGTCCACGGTGACATCCAAAATGAATTTCCCTGCATCCGGGGTAATGGTATAGCTGGCGGTTTTCCTTTTAAGATATGGGGTGTTGCCAGCAGGACTTATGCCGCCGCCGACACCCGCGCTTGCCGAGACGGTATATTTGGCATTGACGTCATCCACATAGAATGGTGACGCGGGCAAGCCATCCTTGTTGTAGAGGTTGCAACCCACCGGATTCTGCCAACAGGCATAGGCGACACGGCGTGGCACGGCCACCGAGGGGGAAGACACGACCACGGTATTGCCGACAATCGTGGCGGTGGCCGCATACCAGGATCCGGTGGCCGCAGCGACGGAGAATTTCTGGAGGCTGCCGCCAACGACTTCTGCAGTGGGCAGATAGGGAGTTTTGGAACCTACCATCAAGCCGCTGCCGAAGTGATCGAACGCGCACACCAGAGTGCTGCCAGAGATAGTGACATCCTTGAGGATCGGGCCACTGGTCTCAGTAATGGCCCGACCATAGTCGTTTTTGAGTGCCCACAATGCCAAGCGTTCACCCAAATCCAGCTTGTCGAGCGGATGCATATCCGCCGAGTCACCAATGTCCAGCGCCGAGGCCATCCCGGCGTGCGGCAACGCCATCGCATTCGCCTGCTGGATCCGGGTATCCGCATCCCAGCCGCCTGATATCAATACCGGAGTGGCATCAGTCGGCAGCGTGCCCCAGTTGGCTAACTGCACGAAGTAAAACGCCAAGTCATCCATGCCTGACATCCTCTTGTAGCCTTGTGATAGCGCCTTCATTTTCAAATAATAACTATCGGCAGATTGGCTGGTGCTCTCGCTGTTTTCACCCTGATACCAAACCAAGCCCTTGGCAGGCAATGGTGAGTATGGATAGACCATGCCGTTGAACAATGCGAAGGGTCCCCACGGCAAAATGCTCTGGCTGTAAAGTGGTGCCAACACCGGAATGTCCGTGGCTCCCTCGGGGGCCAGCCAAGGGTCAATCCGGGTCCCACCCACCGACGAAACAAATAACCCGATCGGTATCGCTGACCCCTGATCCTGGCAGATTTTTCGGCCAAAGTAAAAGGCCACCGCCGAAAATCCCGAGGCACTCGAGGGACTGCAAACCGTCCAACTGCCAACCATCGTCTTGAGCGCCACATCCGAGGTCACCAACGGCACGCTGAACTGTCGCAAAACCGGATAGTTGGCACTGTCTATGTCCACCTGCCGGTTGCAACCGCCCAAGCCAAAGGCCATGTTCGACTGACCGCTGCAAATCCACACGTCCCCAACCACCATTTCCATTTTCACCATTATTAGCAATATCTGTCCTTCCTTCACCTCCTGATTTATTCCAACCAAAAGCACATCCTCGTGTGGTGCTAAAATCTGTATATACATATGGAAGATTTCCAATCATGTGTATTCCACCGTGTTGTATTGAATTACCTGAATTTAAATCCCCGCAGCCTACAGCATTTATTACTGATATATAATTTG
>CAIQXC010000942.1 GCA_903875675.1 Akkermansiaceae bacterium | reverse complement strand
CGGCTGGGGACTCGTTTGCCAAGGGTTCTGTTGCCGCGGCAACATAGGCCGGGACCATCAGCCCGCCGACTAGCAGCTGGCAGGCGACACGGGCGATTATTGATTGTTTCATGAGGGATTGTTTCACAAGGTTTGAAGCCAAGGGGTCATTGGGAATGTAGTTCTCTAACAATTATGATCCAGGGGCGTTTCCGCTGGCCACCATGTGTGCTGACAAGGCCGCGGCAAGGATGACATAGCCGGCGGCGTTGGGGTGAATGCCGTCGCTAAAGAGGCTTTCGTTGAGCGTGCCGTCCGCATTGCGGAACTTGTTGCCGGGATCCAGCACGTCGATGTAGGGGCGTGGATGGAGCCGGGTTTGCAGCAGATAGTTCACCTTGTCGAGGTCCGCTTTCAGCTCTGCTTGATCTTTCCGCGGCAGGATCCCAAGCAGAAGAACATGTGTGTTCGGCAGTTTGTTGTGGATTCTTCGGCAGATGGCGTCGATTCCTGCTAGAACCAGCGCTGGCGTATCGAGTTCCAGATTGTTAGTGCCAACCAGCACGACCACTTGTTTGGGGGCAATGCCATCGAGTTCGCCGTGGTCGATGCGCCACAGCACATTTTCGGTGCGGTCCCAACCGAAGCCGAGATTGGCCACGGCGTGGTCACCGAAGGCCTGCTTCCAGGCATCAGGACCCCGCACATGGGGCGCGACCGGCGGTCCCGCCCAAAAGTGCGTGATGGAGTCGCCAATCATCACGATCTCCGGTGGATTCGCCTTGATAGAATCAAGGACCTGCTGGTGGCGTTTTGCCCAGTCGTAGGTGGTATGATCGCGATCCCGGGTCGCAGGCGTGGTGGCGCGGATCGCGGGCAAGGGCTGCTCGGCCGCATAGAGGCGCACGGTCGAGGCCTGGCTCATGGCAACGGCACTTTCGACTTCCTTCCAATAGTTGACGCCAAGGGCGACGAGGCGAGGGAGATGGCCGGCGAGGCGATGCTGGAACCCGCTGAAATCCATCGGCACCGGTTGGCACCATGCGATCTCGGCCAGCGCGCATAGCCGTGGGAACGCGAACAGCTCCAGGCGCTCGGTGGTCTCGGTGGCGGCGGACCAGAGATTCGCTTGCACGCCGAGGATATGTTTGGCTTCTTCCGCCGTGAGTTCTTTGGGCACGGGGTCGTATTGATAGACCTCCTGCAACGTCTCCACATTGCCGTTGGCGAACCCCGGTGGATGCTGCGGGGATGAGGATTGCCGGTGATCAAAATAGAGTGGCTTTTCCGGAGACATCACCGCATCGTGGCCCGCCTTGGCCGCCTTGATGCCACCCGCCGTGCCACGCCAACTCATGACCGTGGCCGCAGGCGTCAGGCCCCCCTCGAGGATCTCATCCCAGCCGATCATCTTCCGCCCGTGGGCTGTGAGAAACGTTTCCATCCGTCCCATGAAATACGCTTGGAGTTGGTGACCGTTGGCGAGGTTTTTGGCCTTCATCGCCGCTTGGCAGTCCTTGCATCCATTCCATGCCTCCATGCTCACCTCATCGCCGCCGCAGTGAATATACTTGCCCGGAAAAATGCCCATCACTTCCGTTAGTATATCCTCGAGCATCCGGAAGGCGTCCTCCTTGCCCGCGCAGAGGACATTGCTGCCAGGCACACTGGGAAACTTCTGCTCGCTCATCGGGAACACAAAGAAATGGTCCACCTCGGTTTTGGCCCCGCCGCAGGCGAGATTCGGATAGGCCGCCAGCAAGGCGCGCGAGTGCCCCGGCATTTCGATTTCCGGCAACACCGTGATGTGGAGCTTGGCGGCGTAGGCCACCACGTCGCGCATTTCCTGTTGCGTGTAGAAGCCGCCGTAGCGGCCGACCGGTGGTTGCTCGCGCCACGCGCCGACCTGGGTGAGCAGCGGGTATGTTTTGCTCTCGAAGCGCCAGCCGTGGTCATCCACCAAATGCCAGTGAAACACGTTGAGCTTGTGCATGGCTAACAGATCAAGCCAGCGCTTGATATCATCGGTCGTTTGGAAATGACGCGATGAATCGAGCATGAATCCGCGCCAGGCAAACCGTGGCGCGTCGCGGATGGCGACGCATGGCAGCGAGCCATCCGCCGCCCGCAATTGTTGCAACGTCTGCTGCGCATAGAACGCTCCGGCATCCGCTGATGATCGGAGCACCGCGCCGGTGGGCGCGACCTCGATTTCATAACCTTCCGTCGGCAGTCCCGCGACGCGATCCATACGGACCAATCCGTCCTTGTGCAAGACTCCCTCCCGACAGACTCCCTCCCGCCACTCGATTTTCGCGGGTGCGGGGATTAGCGCGGGATGGGGGCTGGCCACCACGGGTTCGGCAGCAAAGGAGGTGGTCAGCGGCATGGCAATCGCCAGCAATGCAATGTGTTTTTTCATGAACGAATGGGTGTTAGAGACTGAAAGCTGGCGAACTGCAATGACTTGCGGCAAGGGACGCCATCCAAAGGAACAGCGCCGGAAGGATTGGGAGTCAGGGTTGCGGCAGGAGTTTGACCTGGCGCAGGTTCATCTGAGCCTGATAGAAGAAGAACATTGCGAGTGATGGTTGTCATTGATGGGATTCCTTAACTGAGTTGATAGATTGGTTTGGAGACGGTTCCGCGATCCTTTCCTCGGCGTCTATTTCGCGGGGTTCTCACAAAGGATTCTGTGTTCGCCGGGCGGGGTGAGAAAAACCGCCTTGCCATGGTCCATGTGGTCAGGCACGGCCGGATTGCCGTCGATCTGATAGGTTTTGGCGGGCGGCAGCAGGACGTCGGCACCCGCGCATTGCGCCGGGATCGAATACTCCAGCACCAATCCGCCATCTTGTTTTTGCCACCCGCATTTCACCGCGCCAAAGGGTGAAGCTGCCGCGCCGCGGGCCCATTGCAGATCCACCGTGTGCGGCTCGATCCGGACCCGGCGGAAGCCCGGTTCGGCCGGGGCAATGCCGACGATTTCCTCGATGAGCCAGCGTGCGGGACCCGCGCCGGCGGGTTGACACAAACTCAGCCCGGACCAGGTGCCAGGCGGCCCGAACTGCGGCGGCATCGCATTGACGGGCAGCCGCGAGGCAGGGTTCCACTCCTCCCAGGTGGTGGTCGCACCCGCCTGAATCATGGTTCCCCAGTAATCCCGCAGCATCTGCACGGCACTGTCGTGACGACCGATCCGCGCCAACGCCTGCACCACGTATATGCCGAAATACGGCGTGCCGGTGCAGCGCCGGAGACGATCCGCATAGACTTTGTGATAGGCCGGCTGATAGTCGCCCTCGCCCAGCAGCCCGCCTAACAGGAGATTGGTGATCGGATGGATGTCGCAGTTCTTTTCCCAGTCGGGATTTTCCTGGCGCCATTGGTTGGTGAGTTTGTCGGCCTTGGCGGCAAACTTCGCGGCGGCGTCGGTCTTGCCCACCTGGCGGGCCGCCCACGCGGCTTCACGGCACATCTGGACATACTTGCCCCAGTAGGCACCCTTGGTTTGCTCGGAAATTTCCTGGCCGATGCGCCGGTCCCAGTCGAAGAAATTCGCTCCCGGCTTCATGGTTGGTGTCGGATCAAAAGTCTCCATCACCGCCAGCAGGTCGTCCAAGCGCTTCTGCATGTGATCCGCGTCGCCGCCGACCCGGTAGTGATCCACCACGGCGAGCGCCCAGTCCAGGGTGTAGGGCGGGATGCCCGACATGGCGGGAATCGGTCGCGCCCCGACGGGGATGAATCCCTCGTTGTTGCTGCGCAGCAGGTCATACTCACCGAACACATACTCGACCGCGCTCTGAATCACCCGCGAATCGCCCGCCCACGTGTTCCGGTCCACCCGGTCCATGAGCAGCGTCTGCAACACCGGTTTGGGGGTCGGGTCGTCGAGCAAGGTCTGTCCCATCACGGTGTGGGCCGACCAGGCACACATCTCCCAAATGCGCACCAGCATCTCGTCGTCGCACTCGAAATTGCCGATATAGTTGGACGGGCGAATCCGGCAGATGCCTTTCATGGCGTGGATGGTGAATGGCTTTGTCACCTTGTCGAAGTGGACCCAGACGTAGCGCATTCCGGCCCAACCGGCGCGGGTAATGAGTGGACCGAACTTCTTCCGGGTGCCGTCCGGCAGGCTGTTGACTTGATACTTCTGCTTGCGCAACAATGCCTCGCCGGTCTCGAAACTCACTTCCACGCCAGACGGCGGGTCCGCATCGATCTCGACCGTGCCCGGCAACACCCGCCCCAGATCAAGGAACAGCGTCACCCGTTGGCCGCTTGGGACCGGATTGACGCGGATCGTCCCGTCCGCCTCGTACCGCGGCTCATAGTGTTGATAGGCGTTAGGGTCGGAGCGGTCGCCTTCGATGATGTAGTCGATATACGCCGGGTCCACCGGCACGTCTTCCAGCTTGTTCTCGCCAGGCTTGAGCTGGGGCCATGTGCGGGAGCGCACCGGGTCCAGGGTCCCAATCGTCCAATACGGATTGTAGATCTGGCTTGGCTCGAGATTTTTTGTTAGATTGGATGGAAACAACGACAAATTTTTCCCATCGGGGGTCATTTGCATGACATAGTTGCCGCGCCAGCGGACGGTGGATTCGCGCCCGCCCATCCGTTCGGTTGTAGTGCGCTCCTTCAAGGGGAACGTGATGTCAATGGTGGCACCGCCCGGGCATTGCTTCAGCACCGCGAAACGCCCCGTGGCGTCCATCTGCGCGGTCGCGGGAATCAGGCGGCCATCGAGTTTGAAAAGCATCTCCCCGGGTTGCAGCCACCCCGGCACGCGTACCGTCACGGTGGCCGGTTCCCGCAGGTGGATTTGCGCCTCGCCGCGGGCGGGCAGCGCGGTGGTCATCTCCGCCTGGGGGATCGAGCGATTGAGAAAATAATTCACGTGCAGTTCCTGATTCGACCACTGCAAGGCATTGCGCCAACCGGCATGAAGGGTGGTCACCCCGGAATACTGACAACAGCCGGTTAGGAACAACCCATCGTCCCGGCCCATATCATTGGCGTAGAACGAGGATGACCATGTGCCATCGAACTTGCGGGCGATTGCCAATTGTTGCGCGGCGTCTCCACCATAGCTGGCTTTGAGAAATGCCTCGAATTCGGGCGTGAGGCGGATTTGGGTCATGGCCGGCACATTGACCGCCATACACTCAAGGTCATCGTAGAGCTTGGACCAATCGGCATACTCCGCCGACAGGCTGGCGCAGCTGGCCAGCACTTCAGCCAGTTCCATGACATCCGCCGCAGTGCAGGTTTCACTGATCCCCGTCCCCGCAGTCTCCGGAAGCCAACCCATGCGGTTGGCCCCACAGGCCGGGCTGAAGAGCCAGTCGTAAGTTTTCCGGGCCGCACGCAGATAGCGGCCACCGGTTTCCGCGTCCCCGTGATTGAGGTAATAGCGGCCTAACCGGGCCACCCCGAGCATCGTGGAGGTCCGGGTATGTGCATGCCCGGTGAACGAGCCATCGGTGCCAAATCGTGCATAACTCTTCAGCGGCTCGGGGGTTGTGCCGTGGTCCCCCAACTCGCAATTGGCGAAGCGTCGCGCCAGGTCGAGCGCGCGGGGATCCTTGGCCATCTCGGCCCACTGCACCAGCGGCTCCACACAAATACCCCCTCGCATGTAAACAAAGCCGGGGGCGTTGACCGGCTGGTCATTATGAAATGCGTCGCTAACAAATCCCGCATACTCACCCCACAGCGGGTCGGTGCCGCGGTTTTTGGCAAACCGGTCCAAGCCCGCAATCATGCGCTCGATGAGCGGCTTGAGTTTGGCCCGATCGGCAGGCTTGGTGTTATACCAGCGCACCAAGGCGCGCAAAGTGCGGCTCTGATCCCAGAGATGGTAATCGGATTGGCCCTTGGAAATATCCGTGCTGTCCGGCAAGAAAACCAACCCGGTCTCAGGATGCAACATGGATAGAAGAAACTGTTCATGCCCTGTTTCCACCTCGCGACCGGTTTGCTGGTCGCCGGTGATTTCACGCAAGTCGGCCCACGCCAGCAGGGCCCGGGCGGTGCAGTCGCCGCAGTCCCATTGTCCGTGATCGCAGGTGGCTTTCGGCAACATCATCGACGCAAAATTCGGCCGGTAATACCCCCCGGGGCCGAGCACGCGAGAGGAGGAGTTTTGCATGAACCCACTCATGGCCAAGCGCGCGGCTACCCGTGGCTCGTAGGGCTCCTGACGAGCACTGTGCCACGACTGCCGGAGCTCGGCTCGGCACTTGTCGAGTGCCACCTTTGGTTGGGCCGGCCCGACCGCGCCGCCGGTCAAATTGACCTTGGCCCACGCGTCCAGTTCGATGGTATCGAGCGCCGTGACGGCAGCCCCCGCCGCCACGTTGGTTTCACCCCGCAGGACCTGCAACTTAGACAGGGCGAACGCAAAGTCAGCAACCCCCCGCTGGCTGAGTTTGGTGACCGTCAGGCGCACAAAGCGCGCGGTCAACGATGGGAAGCGATAGACCGGCGCGATGGCGCCGGGATTCGGCTCATCGGCGGCCGTGCGGTCGACGAGCACCCGGGCATCGGAGAAATCGGCGTTCGCGGCGGCTTCGATCTTGAAGCGCACGGGAAACAGAAAACCCGGCCGCGTGGGGTTCCAGCCGTATGCCTGCGCCGGGACCAGGCGCACGGCCTCGAAGGCCTGCGGCTGCCACAGATCCACCGCGACCCACTTGGTGGTGTCGGCGGACTTGGCGAGAGCGCTGTGATAGCCGTTGAGCGGCTCCTCGGCTGTTAGAGTATTCGCCAGGGCGAACAAACCTGATAGAAGAAGCGCCGTCCGCCCAAGGGTCCGGCACCGGAACAGGCTGAGGTAAAGATTGTTAGATATCATTGTTAGAGTTTTATTCACTTGACGGCATCCGACTCTGCGGGACTGACGGTGGTCAGCACGCCATCGGTCAGGTTGATTTTGCTCCAGGCGCCGGTTTCGATCGAGTCGAGGGCGAGGACTTTGGCACCCTTCGCCAGATTCTTGTCACCGCGCAAGACCTGCAGTTCCGCCAAGGCGAAGGCGAAGATGTTGCCTTTCTGTTGGCCTAGCCGGGTGACGGTCAAGCGGACGAAGCGAGCCGTGGTCAATGGGAAATGATAGATTGGCGCGTCGGTGCCCGGATTCGGCTCGTCGGCTGTTGTGTGATCTAACAACAATCGCGCGTCGGAGAAGTCGGCCTGCGAGGCGGCTTCGAGTTTGAAGCGCACTGGAAATTGGAAGCCCGGGGTGTCGGGCTGATAGTCGTAGGGTCTAGCGGGAAACAGGCGAACGGCATCGAAGTCGAGCGTTTGGCCCAGATCGACTACGACCCACTTGGCCGTGTCCTGAGACCCGGCGACCATGCTGTGATAGCCGTTGTGAGGAGACCTGGTGACGGGATCGGCCACGCTGATGGAGGGGAATGGCGCGGCGAATGTGTAGTGGCCGGATCCGACTTGATAGATCGCCGCGTCTTTTTCCACGCGCAGGAGCTTTACTCCCGCGGCTTTTCCCGCAGGAGTGCCTGATTCGGTGACCGCGTCAGGTTGCAGGGTCGGCACGCGGATCGTGGCGGTGGTATTCGCAGGAACTGTTACTTTGAGAGTGATCCGTTCGGCTTCCACGCGCCAGTCGGTGGCGATGGTGCCGCGCACGGATTGGTAGCTGGCTTTGGCCCGAGAGAAACCGGGACCGGGGCGCGGCGCGATGACGATTCGCTTGAATCCGGCGGCCGTTTCATCGGGCGCGATGCCGGCGATATGTTGCCAAATCCATTCGCATACGGAGCCGAGCGCAAAATGATTCTGCGAGGTGGTGCCCTGCCAGTTTTCCCAGATCGTGGTGGCTCCCTGATCCATCATGTATCCCCAGGACGGGGCGACGTGGAGGCCCATGATGCGACAAGCCGCGTCATGATACCCGTTGCGGGTCAGTTCGAGCATGACGCAGTGCGACGTCTGGATCCCGGTCGGCAGCGGTTTGCCCGCGATGGCGCTCACCAATTGTTGCGCGGCCTGGGCGCGTTGCGTTTCGGGGTAAAGGTCGAAATTCAGAGCCAGGGCTATTCCGGCGATCGGGTTGACACTCTTGATCGAGGCATCCGCGTTGATGAACGTCTGTTGGAATGCCAGGCGGATCTTTTCTAACAACACTGAATAGCGTCGCGCGTCCTCGGTCCGGCCGAGCGCCTGCGCCATCATGGCCACGCATTCCGTCGAGCGGGCGAAGAACGCGGTGGCGAAGAGGTCGCTTTCAAGCTTGGGACCGGCCGGCAGCCAATCGCCATATTCCTCGCCGCGGCCGTTGTGGAAAATCAAAGGATCGGCGTTGCAGTGATGGATATAGTCCACCCAGCGGCGGGCGGAGTTAAAATTCTCTTCGAGCACGCGGCGGTCGCCATGATAGATCCAATTCCAATACGGGATGATGGCCCCCGCATCGGACCACCCCGGTGCGGCGGCGAATGGACCGTAATATGAATTGACCACGGTGATAGGATCGTTCCAGGAACCGAGGAAATGGTAGGGACTGATGGCGGTGAAGGCCCCGTTGGTGAATTGGGCACCGCGGATGTCCGCCAGCCATTTGGCAAAGAATGCGGACATGTCCATGTGATACATCGCCGTCGGCGCGAAGGCCTGGATGTCGCCCATCCAACCCAGCCGTTCGATGCGTTGCGGACAGTCGGTGGGAACCGATACCATGTTGCCCATCTGCGTCCACAGCGCCGCGTGCATCAACTTGTTAGCCAACTCGTGGTTCGACTCAAACCCGCCAGTCAGCGGCGCGTCGCTGCGCACGAGCCGGCCGACCAAGTCGCCCACCGCCGGTTCGTAGCCCAATCCCGAAACCTCGATATAGCGGAAGCCGTGATAGGTGAACTGCGGCTCGCAGACCTCACCTTGCAGCTCGCCGCAACAGATATAGTGCTCGGCGGCGCGAGCGCCGAAAAGTGTCGCGGGATTGCCGCGCCCTTGGGCATCCAGCGACTCAAAATGGCTCAGAATGATTTCCTGTCCCGGCTTGCCCCGCAAGCGCAGCCGACACCAACCGGCGATGTTCTGGCCAAGGTCGAATTGATAGACATCGGCCTCGACCCGGCGCATTGCCACCGGTGTGAGGGTTCGGGTGACCCGCATCGGTTCGAGGTTTTCGGCTTGGAGAGTGACCTTGTCCAGCGCCTGGCCCACCGCCTTCTGCCAGGCGCTGTCATCAAACCCGGGAGCGTCCCAACCGGGCATCTCCCGCCGGGCGTCATAGTCCTCACCGGCGTAGATTTCCGACATGCGGACCGGACCGTTCTGTGTCGCGCGCCAGGTGCCATCACTCGTGATTGTCTGGCGTGATCCATCTGTTAGCTCCAGCTCCAATTGCAGGAGCAATTGCGGCGCGGGGCCATAGAGCCGGCGGCCGAGCATGTGGAGTGGCCCGAGTTCCCCGGCATACCAGCCGACCCCGAGCATCGCGGCAAGGGCGTTGCGGCCGGGATGGAGGAGACCGGTCACGTCGAATGTCTGATAGAGAAGGCGCAGGTTATAATCCGTCCAGCCCGGAGCCAATTGCTGGTCACCGACCGGCTGGCCGTTGATGCGCAATTGGTAAAGCCCGCGGGCGGTCACATAAATGGTCGCGTGGCGAATGTCGCCCGTGACCTTGAACTCCTTGCGCAGCATAGGGGAAGGCTGGGATGGAATGGTGGCTTTGGTGACCGGATCGCGGGTGGGATAGTAGATGCCCTCCTTGTAGCGCTCAGCGGGAAGGTTGCGTGCGCTCGCCGCATCGGTGATCCACTGCGCCTGCCAGTCCGCCTTTTGCAGCAGCCCCATCGACCACTTCGCAGGCTTGCTCCAGTCCGAGGGCTGTCCGTTTTCATCCCAAACACGGATTTTCCACCAGCATTCCTGCCGTGAATCGAGCGGGCGGCCGCAGTATTCAATGCCAAGCGTTTCATCGGATGCGACCCGGCCCGAATCCCAAAGGCCACCCGTGCCGGACGCCAGTTCTTGCTGGCTGCCAGCCACCAGCACGCGGTAGGACGACTGACGTGCGCCGCGACGCTCCGATTCGACGATCCATGACAGGCGCGGTTGGAGCACATCAATGGCCGGTGGATCAACCAGGTTTTCGCAGCGCAGCCGGGCCGGTTCCAGAGTGGCTGCGCCCGCCAGCAGTGAGCCGAGAACCAGCACGAGGCCCGTGCCCAGAATCCGGCAGACCATGCCATCCGGCATCAGTGCGGAATTTTTTCTGCTAGCGAGGCTGCGCCTCAGACCCAAGACGCAAGTCTTCAAGACCCAAGACGAAGAATTTGACCTAACGACAACATCTTTCACTTTTCGAGCACCAGAACCCGCGCTGCGCTGGAGTGTGGAATCGGGAGTAACTTTTGTTTGGAGGCTCCGGGCAGGATACCCGGACCACGTGGCGCGGGCATCCTGCAGCTCGGCTGAGCTCGCCGAACGCCCGCCGCCTGTAACAGCCAAGTTTGTCGGGATGACTCTGGTTGGGTTCACGTAGGGTTGCTGTTTTCGGAAAATCTCACTTGCGGATCCACACCGCGGCGGTGTTTGACGGCATGGAGAGCAGGAAGCCATCGCCGGACGGCTCGATCTTCACGTTGGCGTCGGAACTCATCACAAGCGACCAGAGGCCCTTGGCGTCGGGCACTTTGACCCACTGTTGCTCCGGCCCTTCCATGCGGAAGGCATAAAGCACTTGCGCCTCGCCCGTGCCGTCGCCGAAACAGACGGCGTCCCAATCGCGCGGATTGCGGGGTTGTGGCAGCGGATAGAAAACGGGCTGCGACTGGAATTGCCGCACGGATTTGCAGGCGTCCACCAGTGCGCGCATTCGTTGGGTGGCCTCTGGGGACCACTGGGCAATGTCGCCGTTGAAGCTGAGCGCGCCGGGCATCCGGCTGATCAGGTTGTAGGCGGTGGCCTCGGTGTCGCCGGTCTTGCGGTGAACGCGCACCGCCAAGTTGAGCAAGTGGCTTGGCCAGAAATGCAGCGCCCCGGTCTGGTTGAAGCGGGAGACGTCGGCGTTGGCGGTGTGGTCGCTCAGCCAGGTGGAGGTGCAATAGCGGATCATGCCGAGGTCGAAACGCGTGCCACCTCCCAGGCAGCACTCGATGTTCAGATCGGGAAACTCATGGGTCAGCGCCGCCATGATTTCGTGATAGTGGTTGATGTAATTCAAATCCCCGCCACCGGCCATTTCCCAGCGCATCCAAGTGAGGTGGTATTCCTTGATCCAGTTCCGCATGGTTTCGAGCATGATACTGCGGTCACCTTCGACATTGAAGTCCAGATTGGGACCGGCACCGTTGCGTGTTTCCACTTGGTGCCAGATGCCGAAGCCCATCCCGAGGCCCCGGACGTAGTCACTCAACTTCTTGAAGTCCGCCTTGCCACCAGGGAACTTCACAGGGTCGGGTTGATCCCATTCGCCTTTGCCGGAAGCGCCGAAGGCACACTTCCCGTACCATGAGGCGTCCACGCAGAAATACTCGCATCCCAACTCCGACGCACGCTTCGCCTGGCGCATCATGTCCGGCAGGTCAAACCCTGCGTGGATGCCGAACCAGTGGTCGTAGGTGACTTTATTGACGTGCGCTTTGCCGTCGGCGCGATAGGCCACCCGCTCGCTGATGTATCGGCGCGTGGCATTTTCCAGCGGCGTCCAGCCGTTTCCTTCAAAAAAGACGAGATGCACACGCGGCGCTGCCACCGTTTTTCCCGGCGCCACGGTGAAGGGGCCCAGTGCCATGCTGCCGTTGAGATGGAAGTCGCTCAACGGCTCGCCGGTGAACGAATAGGTATCCCAGCCTGCCTCATACTTGAACGGCCCGCTCCACTCAAAGGCGGCGGTGAACCCGGAAAGCGCGGTATCCGGTCCCACGGCGAACTGGATCATCGGCACATAATCAAACGGACTGCCCGCGATTTCCAATGGCTTGCTATGGTCATTGCCCATGAACACCCGTTCGACCTCCTGGAATGCCCGGGGCGGATAAGTGCCGTCGTAGTGAAAGGAACCCGTGAAATAGCGCACCCGTGGCCGAACCTCCGGTGGCGCTGTAACGAATCTCAATTGCAGCGGCTCCAAGGTGATCCCGGAGATCGGCGCGCTGCCGTTGTTAGTGAAAATCACCTGGTAGCGCAGCGCGTGCATGGACGCGTCGTATTCGTATTGGATTTCCGTGACCAAGTCGCCGGTCCGATTTTGGAGCACACCTGGTGCGGATTGCGTGAAGTCAAGGTTGCCACCGGCGTAGGTCACCGTGACCGGAATCCGCTTGCGGAGGGCCTGGGCCAGCGCCTTGGGCGCGTGCGCCGTCACCATATCCGCGCCCGCCGTGGCGAACAGCAGACGGGCCGCCTCGGGTGCCTTGGCTTCGCCTTCGGCATAGAGCGCCGCTATTTCTCCCGCGGTGAGGGCGCGATCATAGAGTCGCACGTCGTCGAGGAAACCACGGAAATGTTCGCTGTGGCCTGTGGTGACGCCGAGATACAGCGGCGCGTTGCCACCGGTCGCGATGGGCCCGCTGGCCGGCTGGAGTTGCACCGTCTGGCCATCGGCGATTTGCTGGCCGTCCCGGTAGATTTTCATGAACGCGCCGTCGTAGGTCGCGGTGACCAAGTGCCATTTTTCATCCAGAAAGGCGGCGGCGGCGATCTTGGCGTCAAACTCCACATACTTTCCGCCAAGGTTGAGACCGAGCGAGAGATGCGAGCCGCCGTCCTGAAACGCGAACAATGTCCGCTCCTCGCCGTCTTCCTTGCGATAGATCGTCCGGTTGCCGCTCAACTCCGTGGGCAGCACCCAAGCACTCAGGGTGATTTGCGCGGCGGGCCTGAGTGCCGCCACATGGGCGATCTCCACTCCTTGGGTCGCTCCATCGAGCCGGAGCGCTTTGCCCAGCACGCCGGCAACCCGGCTGGGATGGCCCAGCAAATGTCCGGGCGTGGGGCTGGTTCCGACGCCGTTGATCGCGTCGCCGGTGTCATCAAAGGTCCAGCACGCGACGGGGCCGGGCGCTGCGGTCGCTGCGATTCTGGAAATGGCGAAACTGGCCAGCAACAGCAGCAGAACGGGAGATTGTTTCATGGTAGGACGTTGGGTTGGGCGCGATGGATTTCCGGCTTCAGTTAGGGAGCTGGCTCGACCACGCAATTGATGGCCCAGGCGTGCGTGCTGCCGCTGCTCAGGCGGTTGTTGGTTTTGATCAGGAGTGGGTTGTCGCCCTGCTTGAGGACGATGGGAATTTTCGCCGTTTCAAACTCCTTGGCATGATCGAGCATCGTCACCTGCTTGCCGTTGAGGTAGATGATCGCCCAATCGTCCAGACAAAGGCGCAACACGGCCTGCCGCTCGGTGTCGCTGTGCAGGATCGCCCGGACATATACCGAATGCTCCGTCAACGGATAGGGCGTCCGCCTCTGGAAGGTGTTGTCGAGCCGCAGCCAGCCGTATTTGCTCGTGAGGTTGCATACGACGAACTCGCTGGTGCCGAGGGTGACTTTTTCCGGCAGCTGCGTCTGCGAAAGTTGCCGCACGATGTCGTCGGCCGGCAGCTTGAAGGCGGCGAGGTCGTTCCCGTCGGCAAACGGGCCGACGACCTGCCAGGCATCTGGACTGAGCACCTGCGGTGCCTTCGATCCGAGGACCTTGTAAAAATACGAGACCGCCTCGTAGTCGTCGGCCCTGGCGTTGGTCGTGAAGATCAGCGACGATTGGAACGGAATCGGGTCCGGGCCGAAGAACCTGTAAAAGACCCCATCCTGGTCGTTGCGCCCCCGGTTGTTGCGGTAGGGACAACCGACCCAACGGGTCTGATACTCGTTGAATCCCCAGGAAAATCCGAAGTCATCCTCGCCGTTGCAGCCGCCGATCACATGCGGGTCGGTCTGGCCGTCGATATACAAGCGCGTGCCGCTATTGTGGAAAACCATGTCGGCATGGTCCTTTTGCCGCAAGCCCTGGATGTAGCCGGCGAGAAAGCCAGTGCCTTCGGTTTCCGCGATCGGAAACGGTTGGCTCGGTGACGCCGGCAGGGCGATGTGGTGCTGGGCATGAAACCGCAGCGGCGTCAATTCGACGCCTGGCTGATACTGCTGCCAATCGATCATCGAGCCGCCATTCTTCGGGGACTCGCTGCGGAGGGTCATCCGGCAGCCCTTGGAGAATGGGATCGGCAGGTAGAGGTTCCAACCCGGCTGGGCCTTGGGTGAGATGGTGGGATCATTGGTGAGCGTAAAATTGGGGAAGTTTGCCAGCCCGGCACTGTCGATGTGATAGTCCTCGAAACCCAGCAACGCTCCAAAGAAGGAACGGAACGGCATCCGCACCTGCGGTTCAGGCGCGTCATCCACCGTGATCTCAATCTCAGCATCATCGAGATTCTTCTCGGCAAAGACAAACCAGACATGCCGCACGCAGCCCGCCCCCTTCGCGTTGAAGATCTCCACCGGCTTGCCCGCTGCCGCCGCGATGGCCACATTGGTCCGCCGGGCGCGAAACTTCGCGGGCAGTTGCAGCAGTGGTACCGCCGGATCCGCAAAAGTCGCCGGGAATGGATCAACCTTCTGCAGCTCCCCTCCTTTGTCGGCACCTTGGGCCGCTGCCTGGTCCATGAAGATGGAGCCGACCGCGACCAGGGCTGCCATCAGGGCCATCCTCGGCTTATTCAGGGTGGTGGCGGTTGCAGTCTCCCCTGTGGCAGCGAGCTTCGAGAGGAGACAGGCGGCAAGTCGGATGGGGGTGGATCGGCGGCAGGGCTCGGCGAAAGGAATATTGCGGTTGCGTTTTCTCATGGCGGGATGTTGGGAAAACGGGAGCATCAGAGCTGCACCAGCCAACGTCAATCCTATAATACAAGTTGACGAGAATCACCCTGGAATCTCCGGCAATCGGTATGATTAATGGCTAAATACGCGGTTTAATGGGACTATTCAGGGCGCTAACCCCCCAGTGAATGGAACACCGATTGACATGTGTATTGGGTTCATATCGTACAGGTTTCGAAATTTTCGCTCCGATTTCCCGAACAATCCGGACATTGGCATTGCTACGGCGAGAGTCTTGTTTTACAAGTGGGAACCCCTAAGATACGATGAAGCAACTCCTCCCTGACATGATTCCCGATCCATACGATTCAGCGGCCGCGAAGGCACCGAAGCCACCTGGGCGCAAGGCGCGAAAGGCGGTGGCGGGTGGCGCACCTGCGGACATGGTGGCGAATTTGGTGGAGACGCTGACGGAGCGCATCGTGGCGGGCGACTATGGAACCCACGGGCAACTGCCGGCCGAAGGGGAGCTCAGCGGCATGTTTGGAGTGTCGCGCACCGTGGTGCGGGAGGCGATGCGGATCTTGCGGGCCAGCCGCCTGGTGGAGATGTCGCAGGGCAAACCGGCGCGGGTCACGCCACCGGATAGCGGGGGCGCGGTGGCGAGTTTGGATTTGTTGTTGCGTCGCAAGCATGCCACCCTCATCCACTTGGCCGAGGTGCGGCGGCCCTTGGAAAGCGAGATCGCGGCCCTGGCGGCCGACCGTCGCAACGACGTGCATCTCGGGCACTTGGAACGGGCGGTGCACGACTTGGCGACGGCCCCCGGGCTAGCCGAACGGATCGAGGCGGATCAGCGATTTCATTGTATTTTGGCGGAGGCCACGGGCAACCCGGTCTTCGTGATTCTTCTGGAAACGCTGGCGGGATTCCTGCAAAAGTCGCGCCAGAAGACGCTGACATATTCCGGCGCGGAACTCGCGGTGGCCGGGCATCAAGCGATTCTGGCGGCGGTGCGGGCGGGCGACGCCGAAGCCGCCTCGCGGGCCATGCATGACCATCTGAAGTTGGCGACAAGCGATTTGATGCACATGCCGGACTAGCGGCCCCCTTCGCGGGCTTCTCCCCATAAGCGTAACTTAACTGGTGCCCGACGTGTCGGCTTGGAAACCGGGGTCGCTGATCAGGTTTTGGGCGTTGGCGTTCCAGCAGGAAAGGCTGAGCAGCGCCAGGGTGCCTATCCAACTTCTCTGCGGCCTCGGTATGGTTCGTGTTCTATCAGTTTCTGTATTCAAGGATGGTACATTTTGATATGATTGCTGCCAGGGAAATGGTTTTTCAGGTCAAGGCCGTTGCAAGATCCGGTTGCCGGAGCGGAGGGCGGGGGACAGGAGTGCGGTGATGGCGTTTTGTTTGATCACTTCGTTAGGGTCTTCGGTGAACTTGCTGCGGTCATAGGTTAGCAGGCCATTGCGATAGACCGTGGCCTCCCAATCGACGGCACCGAAGTGCAGCAGGGTGTGGCGGCCCTTCCACTGTGGCGGGGTTTCGAAGGACCGGCGGTACCAGATGCGACTGTTCGTGTAGGTGCGGCCGCTGCTTGCGCGACGGGTATATTGGAAGTGGCCGGTGACCGGGTCGAGCGGCATGGTGATCGGGCTGACCGACGACCCGCTGGAGGGATCGAGGCCGAAGGCGTATTCCTGTTGATTGGTCATGCCGTCGCCGTCGGCATCCGCAGCGGGGTTGGTGAGATCGGTGCCCGGGTAATTGGCGGCCCAGGCGTTGTGGTCCGACGGGTTGCTGCTGATCGCGGTGCCGAGCACGTCGATCTCACGGAACACGGTGCCGCTGCCCGCCAGGCCGTTGTCAATCATCACGAAGCGGAGGGCGGCCACTCCAGTTAGAATGGCGGCCCCCGTCACATCATAAGTGCGGGTGAGCAGCGAGCCGATCGTGGTCAATGGGGAGGAAACCGTCCCGAGCACGGCGAAAGTGCCCGGCGCGGCGACTGGCGCATACTCGATGCGGTAGGACTGGCCGGTGCGACCGTCTCCCTAACCGCTGAACAGGCGTATCTCCCTGATGTCGTAGCCGGACGGACTGGCCGTTAGATCGAGGTTATAAGTCACGGTGGTCATGCCTACATTCGCCGGGTTCTGGGTGGATCCCTCTATAGCCGTGCCGGTGGTGCCGTTGTGGAGATTTCCGTGTACTCTGTGCAATCCGTGGTTCAAATCTTTAACCACAGAATGCACGGAATGCACGGAACGGAAGGGATTGTGCTTCGCGTGCTCCGAGGTCCGCGCGGCAGCGCAACATTCGTGTACTCTGTGCAATCCGTGGTTCAAATCTTTAACCACAGATTGCACGAATTACAGGGAATGGAAAGGATTGGTGTTGCCAACTTCATGGATTGGGCCGGGAATTCCGATCACTTGATAGCTGCGGAAAGTGTGGACTGAAACCGATAGATTCCGGAGCCCACGGCATACACCGCGGCGCCGTTCTCCATGCGCAGAAACTTCACACCCTCAACCTGGGCGGTCGGCTTGCCGGACTCGGTCACGCCAGCGGCATTCTGTGCAGGCACATAAATCGTCGCGGTCGTGTTGGCGGGAATGGCAACGCTCCAGGCGAAGCGGCCGCTCTCGTTCTTCCAACTGCTGGCAATCATGCCGTGGATGGATTCATAGCTGGCGTTGGCCCAAGTGATGCCGTCGCCGGGATGGGGTTTGCAGATGATGTGCTTGTAAGTGGGCAGTTCCGGATCAAAGGCGATGCCGGCGAGCGAGTTGAAGAGCCATTCCCCGCACGAGCCGAGTGATTAATGATTGAACGAATTCATGCCCGGGTCCTGGAATCCGCGATCCGGCGTCCAGCCGTCCCAGCGCTCCCAAATGGTCGTGGCACCATGTTTCACGGAAAACAGCCATGAGGGGAAGGTATCCTCCAGCAGGAGCTTGTACGCCGTGTCCGTCTTGCCGGACTCGGTTAGGACCGAGAGCAGATAGCTCACCCCAACAAATCCCGTGGAGAGATGCCAACCTTTCGCCTTGATATCATCCTCCAGATACTGGGCGGCCTTCGGCTTGAGCGCCTCAGACAGCAACTCGAACTTGAGCGCCATCGCATAGACGCACTGGGTGTTGCCCGCGATGCGCCCGTCGGCAGCCACATATCTCTTGTTGAACGCCGCCTTGATTTCCTGGAAGAGCGCTTCGTATTTCGCCGCTTCCTCGTGCTTGCCTAGAACCTTGCAGGCCTTGGCAACCAGGCGCGTCGAATACGCGAAATAGGCCGTGCCGATCACATCCTTGGGCGTGTCGGCACCTTGCGACAACCAATCGGCATAGTCACCGCTACGGTCCTTGTCACGAATCAGGTTGGTGCTGTGCACGCGGCACCATTCTATCCATTTAATCATGGATGGCAGATGCTTCTCCAACAGCCGCCTGTCGCCATAGGCGAGGTAGATGGTCCACGGACAAATGACCCCCGCATCAGCCCATGCGGGTGTGCCATGGTTGCCGGTCGTCGCGGGTGACACGTCGAAGTACGCGCCGTCGGACGACTGCCCGTCGTTCACGTCCACCAGCCACTTGGTGAAGAAGGCCGCCACGTCGGCATTGCAGGTCGCCGTTCTAACAAACACCTGGGCGTCGCCCATTCAGCCAAGCCGCTCGTCGCGTTGCGGACAGTCGGTGGGCACACTCAGGCAATTGCCGCGCTGGCCGTTGAGACGCAACTCATAGAGACCCAGCGCCGTGGCATAGATGCGGGCGGACTTGATCGGTTTGGTTAGAGCGAAGGTCTTGCGCAGGGCGGAGCACGGCACGGGCGCCGCGTCGGAGTTGAGGAACTTGCCCCACGGCGCGCTCCCATACTTCCCGATCTCCTTGGTCGCCAGGCGTCTTTCTGCCCGCTGCTCTTGGCCACTTCCTTGCCGTTCACGAACAGCACGAAGGCATCATCTGCGGTTACAATGAATTGCGCCCGCTTGATGGTCTTGCTAACCGGCACCGACACGGGATGACGAAAGAACCGTTCGCCCGCTGCCGCACGCTCGGCCGGATTGCCCTCGGCAAACCAGATCCACTGTGCATCGGCAAAGTCGCCGGCCTTGTTGTGAGTCGCGGGCGTGAATTCGATCCATTTCGCCCGCCAGTCATCGGGCTTGAGCAAGCCCATCTCCCAGCACGCCGCCGCACTGAAGGGCAACGCCTTGCCATCCCGGTCCCAGACACGCACTTTCCAGTGGCAGCGTGTGCGTGATTCCAGCGGCTTGCCGGCATACTCCACCTGGATGCTCTCGTCCGACGCCACCTTGCCGCTGTCCCACAAGTCGCCCTGGTCCTTGGCTAACAGTTCCGGCGTCGAGACCACCAACACCTGATAGGCAACCTGCTTCCGGCCTCTGACCTCTGATCTCTGACCTCTGATCTCTGATCTCTGACCTCTGACTTCTGTCCACTGGTTTCGGATTTCGGATTTGGGACTTCGGATTTCACATCCTCCATCACCCAGCTCAGCCGCGGCTTGGTGACATCAATGCCCAATGGGTTGTCGCGATATTCGCAACGCTGACTGTCAACCCCCAGTTCGGCGGCAGCGATAACCGGGATGCAGGCCAGCATCGCGGCGGCGGCACGGAAAAGTGTTCGGCAGGATTGCTGCAAAGAGTGTTTGGCAGGATTGCTGCAAAGAGTGTTTGGCAGGATTGCTGCAAAGAGTGTTTGGCAGGATCGCTGCAAAGAGTGTTTGGCAGGATGTCAAATAAGACCCTTTTGGAATAAGGTAAAATAAGGGATTGCCCTTAATTTGTGCTTGCTTGTGGTTGCTAACAGTGTACACTTTTGTTG
>CAIQXC010000941.1 GCA_903875675.1 Akkermansiaceae bacterium | reverse complement strand
GGTTCAATCAACCCGTTCAGCGTCATCATTCCCGTCACGGCTGCCGACTCCATAACCATCCGCGTCTATTCGTCACCAGCAGCGCAACTCTTCAACAACAGTTCAGACACATGGTGCCAATTTGAAATGCTTCCTAACTAATCCAATCATGCCACTCATCCCCACTCCGAACCAGCTCCAGCAAGACGCCAGTTTGCTGGACAATCTCATCCTCCAAACCGCCGAGGCCACTCACCATCTGGCCGCGACCATCGCACGTTGCAACGCCGAGTTTTGGGGCCTGCCCGACGAGCGGCTCGCTGCCATACTAAACGCCGATGTGGAGCGGACCCAGGCAGTCTTTGCCGCCAATTCAGCTCTTGGATCAGCCGTCAACGCATCGCTGGATGAAATCGACAGTCCTGCGCTCTCTTGCCGCGCCCCGGTCACTCCCGGCAGGGAAATCTCTCTCGGGCTGGACGGCAAGTTCACCATCACCCCTCACCCCATAGAAACCACCATAGAGCCATGACGCGCCCAACCAAGAGCCAACTCGACTCAATTCCGCAGGATGAATTACCGAAGGACGTGGCATCCCTTGCTGGATACATCCTTCGCAAGAACGGCGTGCTCGTGACGTGTTGCCTGTCCCTCATCGTGTACCAAGTCTGGGACCGGCGACAGCACGATACGGCTGATGCCAAGGACCGGCGCGAGTTGGACAACAAGGTGATCGGCATCCTCATGTCCAACGCGAAAATCCTCTCAGACCTCACCTCGACAGTGCGAGAAAACGACGTGCGGGATCAGAAAAACCTTGAGGAAATGAAACCCATCGTGACTCGCAACTCGTCCACCCTCGAACATATCGAAGCTACAATTTCCAGAATCGAAAAGCAAATGAAGTAGCCCCCAACCGCGATGTATCCAATCTCATCCGGCATGGTACGGAAATTGAGGCGGACTGTTGACACCGGATCCCGGTCACCATGAAAGCACTCAAATACCTCAGCTTCGTCGGCAAGGTCGCCGGTCTCGTATCCGCCCTCAACGTCATTCCCGTTCGTCGATCCCACCATCGGCGTGATCGTGTTCGCCACCGCCTCGATCCTCAAGGACGCAGTGAACCGCATCGGGGATTTATTGGACGACGGCAAGCCAAACCAGAGTTTCAACGGCTGAACTAATACCATTTTTGAGTGGTCACAAATCCGGGGTATGGAACTAGTTTTCCAGCCTCGGATTTTGCGTTTGGTGCCGCGTAGGAGCACGTACCGGCCGCACAAGGTATGGCAATATGGCCGGCCGTCTCATGCGCCATCCGCGTTTGTTAGGCGCACCGTTAGTCCGATTTCCGCTTCCGTGGCGCGCGGATTGAACGGGGCTTGCTCCCATTCCCCGCCGCCAGATTCACCGTGCGGGTGCGTGTGTCGTAATCGACGGCGTTCTCCCACTGGCCAGGCTTGGGCAGAATGCCGAACCACTCTTCCGCCTGTTCCTCGGTGGCGAGTTCCCGGTAGTGCTTGAAAATGATCGCTGCGGAGTTGCCCGCTTCGAGCGCTACTTGGTCGGCGCTCTTCACCTTGGCGATGCGGTAGCTGATGAACGAATGTCGGAGCACGTTGCGCGACCACTCGACGCCCATGGCGCGGGCCAGCGCGGTGACTTCGCGGTGCAGCGTTTCCATCGCCACCACCTTACCTTTGCGCGGCAGCGGTTCGATCCAGGCACGCAGGTTGTCAGAGATCGGGATGATCCGCCGGGACGCGGTCTTCGCCTGACCGGCCCGCAGCTCGATGTGGCCGCGTTCCAAGTCCACTGCGGACCAGTCGAGCCGGTTGAGTTCGGCCATGCGGATGCCGGAAAACGCCCCTATGGCGAGGATGGGGATCAGATGCGGCGGCGCAGTGTGAAGCAGCTTGCGGAGTTCGGCAGGAGTGAAGATCTCCACGTCGTCATTCCGGACCTTCACCTTGAACATGCGGTCGGGTGCCGTGGCCTCAGTCTCAGGCAGGTAGTTGCGCTGCTTGGCAAACCCGAAGAGCACCCTCAGCACGGTCAGGCGGTTGTTGCGGGTGACGGGTACCAAATCCCCGTCACGCAACCAGGCGTCGATTTCCTCGGGCTGAACGTCCATGATCGGTCCGGGGAACTTGCGGGAGAACAGGCCCAGCGAGCTGCGGAGCTGGCCGATATAGCGCTCGCTCATGCCGTCCCTCCGCTTCGCCTCAAGCAGCTCATCGACCACCACTGGCACCATCACGCCGAGTTTCACGCGATGGGTGCGCCGGACAAAATCCTCGACGGCCAGACGCAGCGGCGTTCCTTTCAGCAGATCGCGGCACTGCACATAATCCTCGACCGCCACCACCAGCGGGATGCCGGGGCTTTCCAGCCTGGCACGCGCGGCGAGGTAGCTCTCACGGTCGTGCGGCTTGAGGTCGGTCATGTGCTGCATACCGGACTGGATTCGCTGCGCCACGAGCTGGGCCTCTTTTTTCGCTGCGGCAAGGTCGCCGAAGAACTGTCGCGTGCGTTTGCCGTCCCGGTGGTAGGAGATGGCGAAGCGGATCCGCCCGCCCGAGGCGCACCGATAAACGGGAATTTTGGCCGAGCCGAAGCTGACTATTGCAGCCGGTTTGCCCTTTCCCTTGCACTTGGGTTCCCGACTTGGCCGAGATGACTCGGGTGGTGCGGTTTGCTGAGTTGTCGCCAATTTGTCGCCACATGGATTCATGGCGTTGGTTGAAGCGTCAACCACGGAAGCCTTTCGGCTCCCTAAGTCGTTGGAAATGAAGATGGTGGGCAGAGCTGGATTCGAACCAGCGTAGGCGTTAGCCAGCAGATTTACAGTCTGCCCCCTTTAGCCACTCGGGCATCTACCCATGATCAAAGCGCACGTTGCCGGGCGGGCCGACGGTATGGGGAAGAGCCGCAGAAATGACAAGCAAAAAATATCAGGAGCGAGCAATATTTGTCTGCGAGGGGGTTGAGGGGGTTGGAACGAGGAGAAACAAGGGCGGCATGGGCTGGTATCGGCGGGGGATTTTTTCACCACAAGCCGAATTTGCCGTAGGCGATGATGTAGAGGCCCATGAGGAAATTGGCGGTGGCATGCATCATGACACAGGCGCCGAGGCTTTTGCTCAGCACGCAAAGCAGATAGGTGAGAGAGCCGTAAACCCAGGCCGCCGCCCAATCCATCGAGTCATGGGAAAAGATGAACAGACCCGTGACGATGAGGTAGGTCAGCCAGGAAGCCCTACCAAACGGCTGGCGCCAGTAGTCGCCCTCCCAATCACAGACGAAGCGCATCAGAAAGCCGCGCCAAAAGAGTTCCTCGGCCAAGGCGACCACCACCGTCGCCCGAAAGAAGCGCATGCCCAAAGAAAGCGCATACGCCAGCGGGTTGTCAAACAGGCCAGGGTTAAAGCCGTCGCTGCGAGCCGCCACCCCCAGCATGCGCATCCAACCGGTCGTTTTACCCGTAAACCCCCAAGCATCGTAGAGCGTTGTAGGCAGCAGCCAACAGGCGATGCCTACCGCACCGAATACCACACCCAACAGCCCCCAGCGCCATGACCAAGCAAACGTGTAAAAACGCCAGTACCGGAATAAAAGGATGCTTGAAACGACGGTTTGAATCGGATAGATGAATTGTGCTGGGTCCTGTCGCCACCAAGGGGCGTCGGGGTGTTTCCACTCGATGAGGCCACCCAGAAATTGGAGCAGGAGCATGAACGCCATAAAGATGGCGAGGGGCAGCACGTGAGCCCGGGTGAGCAAGGCCGGGTCGGCATTTGGCTGCGACTGGGTGACGGGCATGGAAAAAACGGTTTAGAGGGCTTGGACAAAGCGCTCCATTTTATCCATAGCGGTGCGCAGATCGGCGAAGGCAGTGGCGTAGCAACAGCGGAGGAAGCCCTCGCCGGAAGGGCCGAAGGCGCTGCCGGGCACGGCGGCGACGTTCTCTGCCTCCAACAAGCCCATGGCGAATTGCTTGCTGGTGAGGCCGCTGGAGCGGATGTCCGGGAAGACGTAGAAGGCACCGCCGGGAGTGTGGCAGTCGAGGCCGATCTGGTTGAGTCGGCCGACGATGAAGTCGCGGCGCTGGTGGTAGCTGTCGCGCATGGCGAGCATGGCGGGGGTCCCGTTTTCGAGGGCTTCGAGGGCAGCGCATTGGCTCATGATGGGGGCGCAGAGCATCGAGTATTGGTGGATTTTCATCATGGCCTCGATGATGGGCTGGGGAGCGCAGGCGTAGCCGAGGCGGAAGCCGGTCATAGCGAAGGCTTTGGAAAACCCATGAAGCAGCACGGTGCGTTCGCGCATGCCTGGCAGTGAGGCGATGGACAGGTGAGTGAGGCCGTCGTAGCGGAGTTCGCTGTAGATTTCGTCGGTGAGAACGATCAGATCGTGTTGGATGGCGAGCTTGGCGATGCCTTCGAGGTCCTCACGAGAGGCGACGGCGCCGGTGGGATTGGTGGGAAAATTGAGCATCAAGACACGGGTCTGCGGGGTGATGGCGGGCGCGAGATTGTCGGGTTTGAGGGAGAATGCGTCGGCCTTGGAGGTTTCGACGGGGACGGCGCGGCCATGGGCGAGGACGATGCTAGGGCTGTAGGAGACGTAGCAGGGTTCATGGAAAATCACCTCGTCGCCGGGATTGAGGAGGGCACGCAGAGCCAAATCGATGGCCTCGGACACGCCGACAGTGACGAGCACCTCGCGGGTGGGATCGTAGGCGACGTCGAAGAGATGACCGACGTAGCGTGCGATTGATTTGCGCAGCGAGAGCAAGCCGAGATTGGAGGTGTAGGTGGTCTGGCCCTTTTCGAGGGAATAGATGGCGGCCTCGCGGATGTGCCACGGGGTGACGAAATCCGGTTCGCCGACGCCAAGGGAAATGATGCCCTCGCGACCCTGCACGAGTTCGAAGAAATCCCGAATCCCTGAGCGCGGGATGGCGGCGACGTTGCGGGCAATTTTGGTTTGATAGTCCATGAGGCGACGGGCAGTCCAGCAGCAGAGGGCTAGGAAGTCAAGGCGCGGTGCTTGGATAGGATGGCTTGGGAAGTGTCGTTCCGTTGTCTAAATCCATTGACGCGGGACTTTGGCAAGTCTCGCTCCCACACCGATGAAATTCTTCAATCCCTGTGAGGAAATCCGGTTGACCAAGGATTACCTGCAGCACTGGCAACCGCCTGGCGCTCCGAATTTCGGCAAGTCCCGCTCCACGATTTCACGCGGGGCTTTGGCAAGCCCCGCTCCATTTCACATCCCCTTCCAGGACCGTGCCCGGGGGGAAATGCGCCGGGCCAGTGATGGTCAGTGAGCGGCAGCGGCGCAGGCTTGGCACGCCCAGTGCATCGAGTTGATCCACAAGCTTGTACTCGTCGGGAAGCGTGATGACGGGCGGCACGCCGTGGAGGTCGGGGTGAAGGCGGACCTGGCCGTCGGCGAGGATTTCGTAGGCATCCGAGCGCAGGGCTAACAAATCGGCGGTGCTCTTGACCGGGGCGAAACGGCTGCGTGGCACGGCGATGGCGGCAGCACCGGCAAAGCATTCGATGGCGGCCCCCATGGCGGTCTCGAGCTGGATGACAGCGAGCGAGGACTTGTCGCGCGGATCGACGGTTTTGCTGTTTTTAATCATCGGCAGCGGCAACACGCCGGCGTCGGCGGCGAGTTGGGCTTTGAGCAAATCGAGCCGCAACCACAGGCTGTTGGTATTGAAATAACGGTGGCGCCCGATGTCCTGGAAAGCATCCAGATCGGCGTCGGGACACTGGGCCACCTCCCGCAACACAAACCGGCCGTCGCTTTTGCGCAGGGCGAGATGGCCGCCCTTGCGGTCGGCAGCAGTGCGGCGGGTCACTTCCATCAGAAACGGCGCGCCGGATGCAGCGAAATGATTGAGCAAGGCAGGATCGAGCGAAGCCCCGAGATTGTCCGAGTTAGAGACAAAGGCATAACGGATCCCCTCCCCCAACAAGCGGTCCAGCCAACCGCTGCCGACGAGCGCCGGATACAAATCGCCATGACCGGGCGGGCACCATTCCAGCGCTGGATCTGCGGGCCAACTGACCGGAGCGAGTGTTTCGGCATCGATCTTGGGGATTTGGTTTTGCATCAACTCGAGTTGCGCGGGATCGCACAGGCCCGCCGCAGTGGCAGCTTCAGACTCCGCCAAATGTTGCAATGTCTCATGACTGGTGCTGAAGCTGTTCATCAGCAGCAGGCGCACGTTAGAGCCGCTGATCTGGCGCAAATCGAGGATTTGACGCAGCATAAGATCGAGGAAATTCACGCCCTCGCGGATAGGCAAGAGGCATTTGGGCCCCTGCAAGCCCATGCTGGTGCCCAGGCCGCCATTGAGTTTGATGACCACCGCCTGTCCTAACAAACTAAGATCCACCGGCCGGGCAGCGGCGACGTCTTCGAAAGACGTTAGCTCAGTCGCCGGCATGATGTCGTCTTCGGGGATCATACCGGTTTCGTTGCGCAGGAGCGCCTCGAAATTGCGGCGGAATGCGCGGATGGGAGCTTCCCCCATGCCGACGGCGGTCATTTTGCGTTCAAAAGCGTCGAAGTTTGCCATGGATTGGATGCGGATCGTGTGGCGCAACTGTGAGGGAATGTGGCCGCTGCGTCACGCCCAATACTGGCCATTTAGCGCTCTTTGGCGGAAATTAGGCATCTTGCCTGTGATGGAAGACAGCGCTTCCAGCCTGTCTTCCATGACAGACTGGAAGCCTATCCTCCCGCCCTGGAGGGGGAACAGGGATGATGTGAGGGTCTGGAAGTCGCGCTGCGGCTCAGCTTGGGATCAAATCCTTGACGGCTTCGCGCTCTTCAAGGAGTTCGGCGACGGAAGCATCGATTTTTTCGCGGCTGAATGCATCGATGGGCAGGCCCTGAACGACTTCCCAAGTTCCATTGTCGAGGGTCCGGATAGGCATTGAAGCGATGATGCCTTTGGCGATTCCGTAGGAGCCATCGGAGCACACGGCCACTGAGTGCCAATCGCCAACCGGGGTGGGTGCGATGAGGCTCTTAACGGTGTCGATGGCGGCATTGGCGGCAGAAGCGGCGGAGGATGCGCCGCGAGCCTTGATGATGGCGGCACCGCGCTGTTGGACGGTGCTGATGAACTCGCCCTTGAGCCACTCGACGTGCGAAATGACCTCGGTCACCGGGCGGCCTTGGATTTTGGCATTGGTGAAATCCGGGTATTGGGTGGCCGAGTGGTTGCCCCAAATGCACAGGTTGGTGATTTTCGACTGATGGACGCTGGCCTTTTGGGCGAGTTGGCTTTTGGCGCGGTTCTCATCGAGGCGGGTCATGGCGAAGAAGCGGTCGTTAGGCACACCCTCGGCATTGCTCATGGCGATGAGGGCATTGGTATTGCACGGGTTGCCGACGACGAGCACCCGCACGTCTTTGGCCGCGTTGCGGGCGATGGCCTTGCCTTGGCCGGTGAAGATTTTGCCATTGATGCCGAGCAAATCGCCGCGTTCCATCCCGGCTTTGCGTGGCACGGATCCCACCAGCAGTGCCCAATTGGTGCCGCGGAAACCCTCATTCAAATCGGCAGTGGCTACCACTTCATTGAGCAGCGGGAAGGCGCAGTCATCGAGCTCCATGACCACTCCACTCAAAGCGGGCAGTGCGGGCTCGATTTCGATGAGGCGGAGGTTGACCGGTTGATCCGGGCCGAAGACGGCACCGGAGGCGATACGGAACAGCAGCGCGTAGCCAATTTGGCCGGCGGCACCAGTGATAGAAACGGTAATGGGATCCTTCATAAGTGAATAAATGTTTTGCGCGGCAAGTCTATGAGCCGCCCCGGTCGCCGTCAATCCCCAAGCCGCCAATGATAATTCCTGCGCCGGTTTTGGCATTTTCCGCGTGAAACAAGCCGGAATTGGGAATTAACCCATGTATTCATTCAGCAGACGAAGGTAGATGCGATAATTTTCCAGTGACACGCCAGGAGGTGTCTGATGATCCACGCTGGGGATGAATCCGCCGGACTGCATCAGGGGCCCCAAGCGCTCGAACTCAGCCCGCATGGCATCTTCTCCGTGCGGCATAACCATCTTGTTGTAATGGCCGATCATTCTCAGGTTAGGGAACTGGTTGCGCAGGAACATTCCATCGACGCCGGCCTGCCGTTCGAGTGGCAGCACACCTTCCACCCCGTTGTCCAGCAGCCATGGAACAAGCCGCGTCACGTCGCCATCCGTGTCCACGATGGTCAGCATTTCCATCTCTTTCGCCCGCGCCAGCATCTTTTGGTAATAGGGCGACATGAACTCGTCCATCAGGCCCCTGCTGATCATCGGGCCGTTGTTATATGACATATCCTCGGCAATCGTCATAAACGTCGGGCGGCCGATTCTCTCGATTTGCTCAAGGATGGACAGGTTGAAATCCAGCAGATCCTGGTTCATTTGGTGCAGGAGTTCCGGCTGATCGTAGAAGGCCAGCATCAACTTGGTAAAGCCCATGAGTGTTCGCGGAAACCAGAAATAGCCTTCAAGCGTAATCCAGATGACGGCATCACCCCGGCTCTGCCGTTCGAACCACGGCTTCATCCCAAGAATCGCCTCACCATGGTCTGGAAAAAGGTGCGGACGATGCGCCAGGTAGTCATCCATGTTAGAAACGATGCCCTCGACGTGGTGCTGTTCCGCCTCGATGGTCGCTTTCGTCGTGCTGAACCAATACTGCTTGTACGGGTCGAGCCCGAAGGACTCGTGAATTTCAAAAATATCCGTCAGTCCGGCAGGCAGGCCTTCGGTATGCCAGCGCTCAATCGTCTTGTCCCACCACATGGCCCATTCCCAGCGCGGCAGGCGGTCAACCGGCTGAAAGTTCATTGCGGCCCGAAATCGTTCGACGTGATTCATGGATAGGTTGCTCTTCATACGGATTAACTTGGGCTATATCCTCCTAGCGGAAAATTCGGCCACGGCACCAAACATTGCCATGATATTCTCGGGCGGCACATCAGCCATGATGTTATGCACCTGCTGGAAGACAAATCCGCCGTCCCTGCTCAATATTCCCAATTGTTTGAGAACATGCTCACGAACTTCGGGGGGTGTCCCGCGGGGCAGCACGGCACGCGTATCGCAACCGCCACCCCACAGCGTGAGACGCATTCCGTATCGATCTTTCAAGTGCTGTGGATCCATTCCGGCGCAGGTAACCTGCACCGGATTGACCATATCGAGGCCGGCCTCGATCAAAGGCTCGATTAGCGGGTCGATGCCGCCACAGCAGTGCAACTGCGTGTGGATATGTGGAGCCATCTCTTTGACCCGCTGCCACATCCGCGCATGGAACGGCTTGTAGTATTGACAATACATGCTGGTTGACATCAGCGGGCCGCTTTGGCACCCCAGATCATCGCCAAACAAGATGATATCAATATACGGACCCACTGCTGCCAGCCACTTTTCCATCCGGGAAAGGTAGAGATCCGTTAGCTTTTCTGACAAACGAACACACGCCTCAGGATACAATGCCATGTATTCCAGATATTTCTCCATGCCGTACAGAAACTGTGGCACCTCGAACAAGCTGCCACCGAAAATCCCTAAAATGGCGCGGTCTGTTGATGCCCGCAACACCTTCGCCCCCTCCGCCAAACCCTTGAGCCCTTCGCCGGTCAGCGGGATATGCCCGCCAGGCGTCGGAATGCCCGTCCACATCGCGTACGGCAGCGACTCCTCAAGGTCCGCGAAGTCGTCATCTTCAAACGGCCGTTCCATCCGCGGAAAGTGTATCTGTTCGAAATAGAGGCAACCCCTTTTTTGGATGGCCAGCGGCACACCATCATCGCTAAGCAAGAAAGAATCCTCGCCGCGCTTGGTCACATTGATATATGCCGGAATCTTGCATGAAGTACCGTCGGGCAGCACCCAGGGTTGCCAGTCATTTTCATCCAGCATGAACCCGCGCCCGAGTTCCACCACATCCGCTCCAACCGCATCAAGCACCGCAGGCTCCACAATCGCAAGTTGCTGGACCATGTCATAGACGTAGATATCCCCGCTGTGGATTGCCAAGTGCTGCTTCAAACGGGCATAGGCGATGGCTGCAATGCCAGATGAGCGATGTCCGCCGAAATCAACCGGCACGACGTCCGTTTCCCGATGTTGAATCGCCTCCAGTACTCTTTCGCGTGATGTCATGGTGTGTTGGAGAGTCTTCTGTCATTTTCCACCGGCTTGATCCAGCACCTTTTTCAGGGAGACACCTCCATCCGCCGAAAAATAGAGACCATCGGTATGCACAAACCACCATTTGTCCCCTTGGGCATGCTCCCCGGAAGCCGCAATGAGCCCGCCTTTGGGTTGCGTGCCTTTGGGCGCTAACCACTCCCAAGCCATCCCCCAGTCACCCACCCCGTGCGAGAGGCGGCCCGGCACGACCGGATCTAGCGCCTGGGTGAGGAAGCGGCCCATGCGGCCCTCGCCCATGGCTGTGGTGCCCAGAGCGGTGAACGGGCGGAGCCATTCAAAGTTTTTCATGGCTGGGAAAAGTGACATCTGGCCGCCCGAATTTCCCTGATAGCCATGAGTGGTTGCATACGCCATTTCGCGGGTGGACTGGAGCGACTTATCCCAGGCGACGTTGTAAATTCCGCTATCGTCGCGCTCGTCGAGCACTGACAGGGATTGGACATTGTTATCGGATACATAGGCCCGGGACATCTTGCCGGCCGTGGCGACGCCGGGTTCTCCCCGGCCCAGATAGGTCATCCAACGGTCCGCGCATGTTGTGACGCAAAGTTGGGTCGAGCCTTGGGCCAATGCAGGGTAAAAGCGCTCCCACGGCCACAGTTGCACCGCCGTGATTCGCTCTCCGGCCAGCCCTAACGTCTTCCATGTCGCTCCGCCGTCCTGGCTCTTGAAGAATCCTTTGGACTCACAACCGGCATAGACTGTCTGTGGTGTGCGCAGGTCATATACGAGCACCTCACCGCACAAGGCCGACGGCCCGAACCCGTCGAAATCGCCGTCAATTGCCAGCTTGACCCATGTCTTGCCGCCGTCGCTGGTTTTCCACAGGCCTCCGCCCGCACCCTTGCCGCCAGCCCGAAGCATGGTTAGAGGGTCTTGCGGGTCTATGGCGACGCTGCGAACCGCCAGGTCATCGCCGGTGAGCTGGCCGTTAGCCGACGTCCATGTCATGCCGCCATCGGTGGTCCTGAGCAGCCCCGCAGCGGACGACCTGAGAACCACCACCTGCGAGTCGGAGCGTGCCATGACCACGCCGGTCAGGCGGGAACCGTCAGTGTGTTTTGCCACGACCGGGGGCGGCGAGGTGGATTCCGGCAGCACGCCGGGCACAATTGTCAAAGCGGAAACGCTGGCATGATAGTGAGCCCGCGCATCCTGGGGCAGAGCGCTGAAGAACAGTCCAACGTCCATCTGGGGCTGGGTTTTCTTGTGCTGATAGGCACCAATTTCCCACTGCTTTCCATCCTCCGACGACCAAGCCGTCCAGAGTTGGCCTTGCCTAACGATACGGATCCACGGCCGGTTTTTGGGAAGTTCATAGGTGGCCAGGCGGCCCCCGCCCAAATCCGAGAAGTCCGCAGACGCACGCAGGCCATCGGCGGCCGTCTGGACGAGATGGAAATCCCGGCCCCACTCCCAGTTGAGTTTATCACCGTGTTCACGGGCGGTTAGACCCACCCATGCGTGCCGGTTCACCGGCTCGCCGTTAGATCCGTTGTAGCCATCGATGTGGCAGGTGGCGGTGAAGTCACCGGTGATTTGCCGGGTGGCCGTGTGCATGCCGTTGCCGAAAAACCGGAATGCCTGCGGACCGGTCTGCCACAGGCCGGCGGATGCCTTGGCATCGCTGACGTTGCGGACTGTCCAGTTAGAGTCAGCCGTTTTGCCGGTCACGTTTAGAACGGCTGGTGCGGAATCCACGGAATGGTTATCATCGAAAATGACCCGGCACCAGAGGGTGACCGCGCCGCGCGGCAAGGGGCCATCGTATGTCAAGGGTGCCGAGTCCCGGCTTTCCGCCAATTGCAAGTGCCCGAGGAAAAGCGCGGTGCGGCTGATCTTGTGGCCGCGTGCATCGACATGGACGGCGACCCGCCCGGTGCCGTCGCCCGGTGCCTCGGCTTTGAGGGTTGGCACTGGATAGGCGACGGCGTCATCGACTCTCAACGCATCCAGCGGGATGGTCTGGCGGGGCAGGCGCGGGCCCTCCCAGTCGATGCGGAAGTTTCTAGCTGGCAGGTTGGCATACACATAACTCACGTCGAGGGCATGTTCACCTTTTGATAGGTTGCGAACCGCCGCCATTTCGGTGCTGCCGTGCTGGCCATCCCAGACGAGTATCTCATCGCCATCGATCCGGATGCGGTAGCCGCCATCGATCTGCACGTGGAACACATAGAGACCGGTTTCGGGAATGCGGAGCAAGCCATGGAATGCCAGCGCGATTCCAGAGGCGCGATCCTCGCACACGCCGAGGTCGAATCCCCGCGCAAGCCCACTCCGGAAAAGCTGGCCTTTCACCAGTTCCCCGAGCTTGGCGATGGACTGTTCTTCCCCAGGTTTGCGCAGCGGCGAACTGAGCAGTTCTCCGAGGTTCTCAAAGGGCTGCTGATCTCCAAGTTTACGGAGTGGCGCACTGAAATAACTGTCCTTGCGTTTCGAGTCCATGTGATACAACTCATAAGCAAGACCCGGGACGCTCGTGGCCTCTGTCTTGGCGGGAGCCGGTGTCTCGCTCGCCACCGCTGACACGATGACCGGATCTGCAACCTGGTCGAAAATGTCAGAGACTGTTAGACGAATGGTCGCAGCAGGCACCGCAACATCGATCAAGGCATGGCGCACTGTGGGCATGCGCTCCTCCTTCACCGCCACCGGTTCACCGCTGCATTCAGGATTGCCGAAAACCTCTATCTTGTATGAAAATGCCGGGGACGCCGTGTCGGGAATCTCCCAAAAAACCGCCACCTGACCAGCCGTCATTGCGGCCCGCGCGTAAGTTACCGCCGGTTTATCCAGCACTGGGAGATCGGGTTGTTTGACTGTGAAAGCATGTTTGTCGCCATTGACCAACGGTTTGCCCTTGAGTTGTTGGGGCAGCAAATCCGTCTGGGCGGAATACTCGATGGCGGCATATTCATGTTCGCCCTCGGCCACCGTGTTGACCACCACATACGACGTCTCGTTGAGGGTGATGGTGTTGCTTTTCAGCCAAGTGCCGTCCTTGCGGCAATATCCGAAGCGCCGTTGCAACGGCCTAACGACCTTTCCGTCTGAAAGTGTCTCGATGAATCCGCTGTTGCCTCTGAACGACGTTGCCGCAATCGGCAGTCGTGCGATGGCGATGAGGTGCCAGCGGCCCGCCGCCTGATCCTTGATCCAGCGCCCGATATAGGCACCGGAGTCGCCGGACCCGCCTACCGGCCTCCAGACCCGGCCTAACATCGTGTACCATTGCTTGCAGGTGACAAAAGGCCAGGCATCCGCCCCCAAGGTGCCGCTGCACCCCTCCCCGCCGTAGTCGTTCTTGATGTATAGGTTAGGGGCCACATCAATGAAGCGCACCGGGTTGCCGTCCGCTCCACCGCCCCAAAACGACCAAACCGAACCGGGCCGAAAGGCCGCCTGGATCTTCTCGTCAGGATTGGGCATACCGCCGGGCCCGTCGGGCACACTGCCTAAAAAACCGGCATAGAAACTAACATTGTTAGGCTGCGGATTGAAGCTGGTGTTCCAATTGGCGTAATAGGTGCCCGACGGCCACCACGGCCAGCGCAGGTCCATCATGATCATATCCGATCCGTCGGCGACATTCTCCTGGTACCAGGTGGCTAGCAAGCTGCCTGGCGTCAGATAGAAAAGGGCCGCAAGCGAATAGGTGAGTTGGCGTATGAGACGAGTCATTGTCGGTTGGTTTGAAATGGGATTTCCAATCAATCGTCGCAGAGGCACCATGCAAGTCGGCACGCCCTGCGAACACAGCGATATACAACAGAACCCGCAAACTGAGTCAAGCGCAAATACAGAAATGGATATCAGGGCGAAGCATCATGGGGCGACACCTCCCTGCGTCAGGACCGGGCAGACACTGTCTCCTTCCACCCATCGGGGTTCGCAATATTTGGTGACCGGCTTGGGCGGATAGACACGCGCCCAGTCGGCAACGGTTTGTGCCATCCGAGTGACTGGGTGTTCGAAATGGGTCAATGCTGGGAGATAGCATTCCATCGAGGGATGATCCGACAGCAGCACCACCGACACATCGGCCGGAATGGAAATCCCGCGGTCTCGCAGGAAGCAAGACACCAGCACGAATTCGCGCCAGTCAATGACGACGAGGGCCGTCGGCTGCATGCGTTGCCAGAGTTTCACCAAGGAGTTATACATCACTCCCGGGCTGTTGTTCGGACTGTCCGGAAGATTGTCGCCGGGCACCAACTCAACTCCAACCTTCGCCAATTTCGCCGACATCACCTCTGCCATCCGCTGGCGAAATGAATCCGCACGGCCCCACATCGGCAGCACCACCGCACGGTGGCCTCGCGCTAACAGTTCATCCATGGCCCGCTCCAGCATTCGAGACGTTTGCACGCCGATCATCGGCAGTGGCGTACTCCCCTGCACTCCGCCGAACATCACCATCTTCACGCCGCGCCCCACCGCCCAGTCGCAAGCCGACGGACGAGCCCCCCACACCACCATCAAATCGGGTGCCAGTTGCTCCCGGCAGATATCCCAACTCCGCAGTGCCACCTCAGGCGGATCATAAGGCAATATCAGGTGGCGCACATCCCAACCTTCGTGAAAAAGCTGCTGGTGCAATTCCGTAACCGCGACCAGCGCCGCGCTATCCCCCGTGGTTAGCCCTTCCGGGGTCACGAACAACAACCGTCTCTCCAACGGCCGCTGCCGCACCCGTTCCCTCAACTGCTCGATATCCACCCGCATCCGCTTGCGAGATCCGTCGTGCTTCAGCCAGCCATCGGCCACCAACCGCGTCACCGCCTCGGAGGCCGTTGCGGGACTCACACCTAACTGCTGACCCAAGACCCGCACGCCGGGCACCCGGTCAGACCATCGTCCGCTCAGTAGCGCCTCTCGCAACGCGTGCTCGGCCCGGTCGGCCACTGACACTCGTTCAATTGTTTTCATCTCCTTGGGTTGCACGGCGCGGATGCTACCGCGCCTCCCCCCGGCTTGTCGAACACCTTGTCAACCCAAGAGAATATCGGACAGAATCCCCTCGGACCATAGGCTGATTACATGATCTGTGTTAATAATAAAGGCAAATCCCGTTACGCAAGCGCCGGGCCGGGGTCTCAGAATGCCGCTACAAGGGGACCGAAATCTTTCCCGCTGTGCCTCATATCCCTCGAGACAGTGTGAAACTAAGGCATAGAGAGATACCACGCTGTAACGCTCCAATTCCGGCGTCTTGGCGGGAAATGCTTTTGTCAGAGATTCGAGAACACGGAGGAGCTTCTTTGCCTTGGCCGAATTAGAGTCGAAATCCCGCTCGGATTCATACATTTTAGAGAGGTTTGTATTTCGAACGTGGCACGGGCCACCATTCAATTCGATGGCGATCATCTGTGCCGCGACGAGATCGAAATTGAAGCGGGTGTTGTTGAATCCACAATTATGGAAGAACGGACTGCCCGCAAGTTGCCGAACGAAGTTCCGCATCTTGCCACGCATCGCATTCCATTTTTCCTGCGCCTTGAGTGTGGTTCCGTTTTGGAGCCGAAGAAACATTTCCCTCACGACGATGTTTCTCCTGCTCCCGCACATCGACACGTTGCTTTGCGGCCATCAACCTCGGGGATAGCGTGCAAGCCAAACATCTTCTCGCTGAGCAACTCGATCCACTCCGTATTCGACAATCGGGATTTGCCATTCAGAAAGTCGGCCCCCTCCACGTGGACTTTTGCTTTCTGATGGCCTGAGCGCTCAATCGACATGGGCTGTCCCGCCAATTCAAATTTCATCCCGAACGTCTCGTTTGCTAGGGCGGCAGAACGAAACTGTGATTCCTTTCCTGCCTCCGATCCGGTGAGAAAGTGAATGATTTCGATCAGGCTGGTTTTGCCGGCACGGTTACGGGTTTGTTTTTCGCTGGCTCCCTCCTCCTTCTGTGCGACCAATACATTCAAGCCGGGCTTGAATTCGAGTCCTTTGAATATCGGGAGGTTGCTGAAAATGCGGTGGATCATGGTGTGGTTCGAGTCAAAAGTGCGTCTTGGAGTTGTATCGCTCCGATGAGAAATAGGAGATCAAGAGCAAGGACATAGCTTATCGTAGCGGAGAGAGTCAGGCTTGCTTCTTGCGGCGGACTCGCGTGACAATTCCTCCCAGAGCGCGGAGACAGTCCGTGGTTGCGAAAGTCGTGGCAAGATTCTCGCGCCTACCGTGAGTAGGGCTCGGTCTTGGGATAGATGCTTGGAAGGTCGATGGAGAAATCAAGACTCACACCTTGCCCTCCTGCTTGATGATGGCCAGCATATCGGGACTGGCTTCGGCTTCGGTGTTGTTTGATGAGGCATTCCAGTTGCGTTCGGGCGTTGGCGATGACAGCGCGGTAGGAAAGAAAACGGGTTTTCTTGCCGGAGTAGGTGGGTTGGAGCTTCGGATCAACGCTGCCGCCCACGACAAGGATGTCCAGGTCCACTCCGATCTGGCCCGTAAGCGTGTCTGCGTAGGTGACGGCCTGATGTTCGGCATCCCGTCCAACTGGTATTGCGGGGCGCTTGAACTCAATCAACAGATGCCGGTTCTCGACGTTCGCAGCGAGGAGCAAATCCGCCCTGTCTGCGGCGTCCTTGTCACGATAGATCTTGTCATTGAAGTCACGAACGATGGTTTGCAACTGTCGGTTGCTGGACATCAGGCTGTATTCATTGCCGAAGATCCACAGGTTGTGTTGCAAGGCCGTGTGCATTTGAGCCTCGGTTGTCTTTGGATCCTTGGCCAGATCGTCGAGGCCATCGAGAAATGCCCGGCGGCGGTCCGCTTGGTGGGCGATGAAGGCGAGGTCGCTGAGGCCGAACTTGTCGAGCGCATTGTCGAAAATAAACACGTCGGATTTTTCAGCTTCTTCAATCTCCCGGCAGACGGTCCAGTATTCGTCCATTTCGAGAGCATCGAGAACGAGATTGATGAGGATGGTGATTCGCTCCTCTTTCTCGCCTTCCTGATAGCTGCGGGAAATCAGGCGCTCCAGCTTCTCTTCCGCGATGGCCCGGCGGTGCTCGGGCACGGCTTCCAAGCGTCGCTTCATCATTTGTGTCCAGCGGCCTTTCGCCAGAGCAACTTCCTTACCGTGGATTTCCGTGAGGCTTGCCTTCACGTCTTCCTGAATGGATTCCGTCAGCTTCTGGAGTCCCTTGTCGCTCTCGATGACATCGCCACCGGATGCCGTGAGCTCAATGGTTTCGCTACTTTCACTTTCCGATCCAAATTCGGCGTGCGTTCGCCCTTCCGGCTGAAGCGGGGGCTGGCAATCTTGAGGTATTCCTGCCGGACTTCCTGGTTCTTCATGCCATGGCCGTCATCCTCGATCACTACCGGTTTTTCGCTGAGAATGTCCGGAAGAGTGATCTTCACCACCCGCGCCTCGACATCCCACGCGTTGTCCACAAGTTCCCGGAGGGCGCGCTCACTGGACGTGTAGCTCTCGCCAAGGAGAGCGGAAAGTCGGGGATCGACGGAAAAGCGAGCGGTGGATTTCATGCTTGTGCGAGCGCTTGGATGATTTCGAATTCGTCGTCGGTCAACGGCATCACGGAGAGGCGGGGACGCCGGACGAGTGGAAGGTTGGATAGAGCCGGCGTTGCCTTGATCGCTTCCAAGGAGACTGTCGACGGCAACGAACGCAGAGGGAGGAAATCGCAAGTCAGCCACTGCGGATCGGCGCTGGTGGGATCCGGGTATGCTTCGCGGGAAACTTCCAAGAGGCCGACCACCGCCCGCTCCTGCTGGCTGTGGTAGAAAAGCACATGGTCCCCCACGCCCATGGCACTCAAATAATTCCGGAACTCAGGACTGCGGATTCCACGCAGGGTGAACGAACCACGGGCGACGATTTCCGCCCAAGAGGTGCGGAATGGGGCGAATTTGATCAGCCACTGGCGGGGTGTCATTTCGGTGCGTGGAAAATTTCACAAAAAAACTCTTGCGGTCCGAAAACCGAGCGCTAGGTTTTGCGTAGCTCAGCTGCCATGTGTAGCAGGAGATAGGCCCTCGCCACGGCGAGGGCTTCATTGTTTTCAGGATTCACGGTTGTCGTATTTGTCGCGGAGTTGATCCCTTTTGCGGGCGAAGTCGGTCACGTAGGCGGAAATGATTCGATAAACGATTCCTCTCTGGGTCTCCTGATGCCCGAGGATGATGACGTAGTCGCAGCACTCCAGCCAGACGTAGGTGACCATTTTGCCGTCATCTTCCAGATAGTCCCAGACGAGGACTTCGTCGCGGTGGGCGTTTTCAAGGATGGGTCGCAGCCAGCAGAGGCAACGGGAACGCCCGGGATCGAAGTTGCGTTGCTTGACCTTGGTGCGTCGGCGCGGGTCAAAAACCCAATCGTCCCTGTGGGTGACGTGCCAGAAGCCGCCGGGTTTGCCATCGTCGACCCAAGTTGAGTGCCATACGGGGCGACCATTAAAGAACAGACCTCGGGCAATCTGGGTGTCAAAGACAGTCCAAAGGCGGTCGAGGATTTCGTCCCAAGAACCGTTCGTGTCGATGGGTTCGGGAAGCCAGTCAGGAAAATTCGTCCTCATGCTCTGATGCGGGTGACAATTCAGAGCAGGAGGGCGTCCTGGTCGTGTTCGGTGGCGATGATGAATTTGGCGCTGCCGGGCGGGGTGTCGGCGGTGAGAGGGGAGCCAATCTTTTCTTCGAGGACGCGGACGAAGGCGAGCTTGGCGGGACTGGTTTGTGATCCACGGCGGGCATAGGCGATGGCTCCGAGGAAGAGGTCGGTGAGTTGCAGCAGGCCGATCTCGTGGGAGCGGACGAGCTGGATGTCCTGAATGGCCTTGGCGGTTTGCAGGCTGTCGCCGGCGTCGATCTGGAGGAGGTCGCGCAACTTGGCGATTTTCTGGCCGCCGCGGGTATCCTTGGTGTCGAGGAAGATGCGGTGGCGGTTTTCGAGCTCCACTGCGCTTCGCAAGAGCTGGTAATAAAGGCGGTAGTACAGGTGGTCCCGTGCGGTTTCTGGAAGGGCGGCGTAGAGACGGGTTTTGTCGGGAAGGACGAGGGCGCGGAAGGCGAGCGATTCCTGCTCCGGAGCGAAGAACCAGTCGAGCAGGGCGAGGTAGTGCGGCAGGCGGGCGGGCGAGAGCTTGGTCCACTTGGCTTCGAAGTGCGGTTCGAAGCCTCCAGACGTGGCGATGGCGCGCAGCGAGGCGTGGGCCGTGGCGACCTGTTCCGCCGGACAGGCCAGCAGGCCCAGCAGCATGTTCGGCTCGCGGTCGGCGGGCAGGTGGCAAGATTCGTCACAGTAAAAGTGCAGCACCGGGCGGTCAAAAACATTCTGCTTCATGGTTTTTCGTTGATGGGTAAATCGACTTCTTCGATGTCCTTGCCGGCTTCCAACAGGAGTTCCTTCGAAATCAGCAAAGTCGTTTTCACACCCTGTGCGCGTGTCACGATTTCCATTTCGTCCCCGATGGTCAGGCCGGAGAACTTGCCGATTCCTCGCCGTCCCTTCACTTTCCGATCCAAATTTGGCGTCCGTTCGCCCTTCCGGCTGAAACGGGGGCTGGCGATCTTGAGGT
>CAIQXC010000940.1 GCA_903875675.1 Akkermansiaceae bacterium | reverse complement strand
TCTCTCACCGTTACGAATGTAACGCCGCCACCGTTACATTTGTAACGCACCGTTACAAGCGAATCGGCTATGGCTCAGCTATGGCTCAGCTACCAGCACCCGGCAGCGCCAGCGACAGGCCCAGCGGCACCCCGAGCGGCCGCATGACGGCACCAGCGGCACCAGAACCAGCCCGAGGCGGGACCGCCGCCGATAGCTGCCGCAGGCTGGAAGCACCCGGCGAGTGAGTGACCGGCACCGGGCCGCAGGCTGGAAAGGGGCCGCGTTGGTTACTAAATGGTAACAGCGTCGGGAATCTAACATTCCGAAATCGCTGGAATCCTTATGGGAGTAAGTCGGGGCGGCCAGATTCGAACTGACGACGTCCTGCTCCCAAAGCAGGCGCTCTACCAGGCTGAGCTACGCCCCGTGCGGGGCGGCAAGATTGCGGGCTTGGCGACAGGAAGCAAGCAAATCCGGCGGGGATAATGAAAAATCGCCAAAATTTCGGTTAAAACCGAGGATTTGGTGGTAGAGATGGCGTGGCAAAGACCGGATATCACAGGAAGCTGAAGCCACTGACGCCAAGCAAGGTCTCGCGACGAGGCTGGATTCCCCCATTCGAGTCAAAGAACCCTCTGACGCAAATTGAGGAATTGCGGCATTACATGCACGGCAGCTCGACGCGCTTTGAGTACTGGAACGAGTTTTTAGCCATGAACTTGGTCATGGCACTGCCGAGCAGGTTTTTTTCGCCGCGCAATTGTTGCATCCCAAAGTCTGAAATGACGGTTAGGGAAACTTCCACCGCTGCAACGCGGCCAGCCTTCAATTCATCGATAGTGACGTCCGTGGTGGGGCTCTCCGCCAGCACGATGCCGCTGCCCTGGATCCGGAAGTCAACGACCCGGCCGCTGCCAGCGGTGGGCCCGAGTGAAACGGGCACGCTCAAGGTGGAGGCCTTGGCGGTGCCGGGGTTCTTGGTGACTTCGATGTGGAAGGTGACGCTGTATTGATAGATGTTTTCGCAGACGAAGTTTTTTAGGTCAACCATCTGGGCTTGGTAGGCTTGGAAAGCCGGTTCAAGTTCGGTTTTGCCAAGCAGATCGTTGAAGGCTTGGTCGGGATTGACCAGCAAGCGGTTGAGGGTAAAAGTCGAGAATGTGCTGTTAGCGCCATCGATAGGGTCCTTGTATTGGAGGTCGTAAGCCACACAGGAGACATCGCCGCCCTTGTCGTCGGGAGTGTTGATTTTGCCCTCGTAGCGGTCTGTGGCGGCGGTGAAGAAGATGAGCTTTGAAGCGTTAGAGCTTTTTTGGCGGTCGGGGCCGGGGAGGGTGGTATCCGTTTTGGCGGAGAGCCACTCGAATTTATTGCCGCGGCGGGTGACGAGGCTTTCGAAATCCTTGGCGATGGTGTCAACCATGAACTTGGCTTGGCGGGCGGCACGCAGTTCCGCGCGACTGCGATTCCACGAGTCGATGGCCACCGCTGTGACCGAAATGAGCACCGAAGCAATGATGGTGGTGATGAGCATCGCGATGAGCAACTCGACGAGCGTGAAGCCGCAGCGGCGGGGATGGGAGCGGAAGGTTTTCATGAGATTATTACCAATCAGAGAGGGTTATCTGCGCACTGCCAGATTGCGGGTAAAGATGGGCTTTTTGGCGAGTTTGAAGTTATTTTTGAAACTTGATCCGGTGAAGTATGCCTGATTGTTAGCGGGCATGCTGTAGAACTCTGCCGAGAAGGCAATGACGGCTTCCTTGTAGTCATCCGCCTTGCTGGCAGGGAGATCG
>CAIQXC010000939.1 GCA_903875675.1 Akkermansiaceae bacterium | reverse complement strand
CCAACTCTATCCGCCCACCCGGCGGTTGCTGCTCGCATGGTAACATTTGAGCTTGCTCGACCCCGTGGCGCTTTTGAGGTCGAACACTGAGTTCTGAGCATAGAACTTGCAATCCAGGAGAATGCTCCGGCTCTGTGACCAAAGCGAAACATCGGTCTTCATCACCGGCAATACGGCAAGCGATTCATCGTCACCCATGGCGGCCCATTTGAACTGCACCCTACTCATCCCATCCCACGGAAATGATACCCATCTCGACGGACTCCGACCAGAGCCTTGCCGCAGCACCAGGGGCGATTACCCAGTGTTTAACATCTCCAATGGGATGAACTATGGGTTTGATGCCGGGTGAGCCCCGCATTCTGCATTTCTACGAGCAGCGCAATCAACTCACTTTGGCGGTCTTTGAATGTGAGCAACTTTTCAGCCGCCTCGCGGTGAATGGGAATCCAAGTGTGGTTTGGCATGGGCGTTAGGCTGGTGTTTTGTCCACTAAGTCCACATTTCGGCAAAAAGTGGACTTAGTGGATGATTTTTCAGATTGGTCATGGTGCGGCAGGAGAACCCATTAATGCGGAAATCCGGTGATTTTCCGCGATAATGGGTTGATGGATCATTCGCGGGTAAGTCCATTACCGGGAAAATAGTATTGTGTTTTTGATAATGGGGAATGTCGCCGACACCCGTGGCGTGCGCCGGTTGCACTTGGAAATGTCCTGATCGTGTCCGAATTCATGCCTTAATCCAGGTTTCAGGCGCGAGTTTTGCGGCTTCGCTCCAGTAGAACAATCCGAGCGGCGAAGCTCCTCCGACCGGGTTGAGAAATTGGAGTCCTCCTCCAATTTTTAGTCCCTTGAGCGCGGACAGCTCGCCAGGGGGAACGGGGTTGGAATGAGCCTCCGGCGAGACAGATCCGAGGACCGCCGCCAGAAACGCCACCTTCCCTGCCATTTCGAAGACCTGCTGATGGCTCAAACTTCCTCCGGCCACATGATTCACGAGACTTCCAATGCCCCTCCAAATCGTCGTGCTATCCGCATGAATTCTGCGCCCGAAGTTGACCATCGTGATCGCGAGACAGGCTTGAAATGTATCCCGAAGCACCTCCGCTTCCGCGAATTCCCGGCTCCGATATGCGGACTCCCTTTTGACGTGCTCCCTCCAAGCACGAAGGCAGTCGGAGGGTTTCTCCAAGAGATCGAAGAGGATGGCCGTGTCGTAGAACTGTTTGGCGATCTGGAGGAGATCTCCGCCGCTGCCGTCGGGCTTCACGTAGGGCACACCGGTGGTTCGTGGCGCGAACGCTGCGAGCTTGTCGCCCAAGAGAGATGCGGCGGTCTGAATAGTCACCTTGCTCTCTCTTGTCGGGGTAAACCATGGTTGGGCGATCACCCGCTCTTCGACTTGTAGGCTGCTGAAATCATCCTCGACCACGTCCAGAAGCACCGGAATGGATGTCGTCGGCTCGGAAACAGGTCGATAGTAGTAGCGGAAATGCCGTCGGTTCGGTAGCCCCCGCAGGCCGCGGTCTTGCTCATTAAACAAGACAAACGGCTCTCCAACCGCCAATTCGCGCAGGGTCTGGAGAAGCTCTTCACCTTTCACCGGGGTGACTATATCGATATCCGTGGAAATCCGGCGCAAGATGGCGGTGTGAAGAAGAAGTGAAGTGCCGCCCTTGAACAGAAACGGAAGACCCGACCCTGAGAGCCGTCCGAGCAGCTCAAAGGCATGCAGACAGGTTTCAAGGAGTTGCACCTGACTGATTCCCAGACCAGAAAGCGCCGCTTTCAGGGCAGTTTCGCTAAAATGATCGGCGTGAATGAATTGCGAGTTTTCGTCCATTAACGTGGAAAATAATTTTATTTTTCAATAATGGACCGATCGCCAAATACATCCTCCCCCTTGCCGCTACGGGCCGTGAGGTAGCGAAGAAGTGAGCCAAGCTGGACGCGTTTGCGGCTGATCCAAGCGCATGAAGCTACCCGCAACTCCTTGGAATCGAATAAGTTGAATGACTTGTTTTCAACCCAAGCGTCCACCAGCACCTGCTCGACGCTCGCAATCGGTCCCTCGCCCGGACACCCGCTGAGGCGCGGGCGCAGGACCATGGTCTTGGGCCCCAACGGGTTTTTTCCGATTTCCACTGCGTTCGGATTCGCCCGGGAGTCAATACCCCGTTGCCGCAGGAAATCGTGGACGGTGGGAAGGCTGACCGTGTCACAAGAGAGAAAGATCGTGGACCGGTCCACTTGATGCCTCAACCATGGATTCCAGTGGACAGTTGACCAGCAGGTGAAGTCCAGAAGCGGAAAAGCACCTGAAATCAGATCGATCGTCTCCTGGACCGTTTCGGTGGAAAGAACCGCAGGTTCCGACAGTGAGGAGTACCAGCCCCGGCCTGCATCGTGGAGGAAGCCGCGGGATGGGGCTTCCGAAAGGTAGTGGCGGAGAGTATCGTCCTTGAGCTCAGGCCACGCCTCATGAGCGCATTGCCGAATTTTTTCAAACGACAAATAGGGATTCTGATCGCCAAGTTTTCGCAAACGGCGCAGCAAAGCTTCCTTTTTCTCGGGTTCCCCATGTCGTCCACTGGTGGTTGGTGTGCCAAGGGAATCTTCGATCAGCGCGATCTCCTCGGCGCTGAGGTCGAAGAGGCGATAGACGATGCGGTTGATCTCGGCTTCCAGAACGGAGAGCGAACTGCTGTCGTTCTTCTTGGCGGCCGCAGCGCAGGCTTCCGCGAGTTCGGCGAGACGGGTTTTGTCGGCGGCGCTTGCGGGGGGAATGGGAATCTCTTTGATGTAGTTTGAAAACGAGCGCAGATAGCCGCCACGAATCCTGTTGGAAGTATTGACGTAGAACCATTCAACGGCGTTGCTATTCAAAATCGCACAAAGCGATGGGTCGTCTTTGGCTATGAAGTAAGTAGTGTTTGTGGAATAGAATCTGCTTGGCTCATAGCAAAAGCTCTGATGCTGGTAGATATCCGGGTAAATGATCTTTGGGCTTTCAAAAAGCGAGAGATATTCAGGCTTCGGATTGTTATCCAATTCCAACCAATGATGCTGTCCTCCCTCTTTGTTGCCTCTGGAACTGGTGCATTGTCCGCGCATCTTGAGTTTGTCTTCAAAGCCGCTGAGGTGTTTGAGAATCGCCGGGTACTTCTCCAATTGTTGGTGAAATCCGTGCGGAAAAGTGATCAGATAGAGATCGTGATGGGTGACCTTCCAACGCTTCACATCCTTGCCGCGCAGGAATGGCTTGATGAGTTCCGCGGACTTGGGATCTGAGGCGACCAGCTCGGCGCGCTTGTTTCCATCAATCACGAAGGCTTCGTTCAAGCCGGTCTTAATTCCGTAAAAAAATTGGCCGCCCACATGTTTTGTCAGCGGCGTGCCTCGCGAGCGCAATTTCCCAAGCAAGGTGATGGAGACTGGCTGCTCAAGCTGCCAACCGTCCGCGCCGAGCTTGGACTGCTCGATTTCAAATGATCCGGCATTCAGCACCTGAGGCAGGCGATGCAGGGCATCCTCGGGCCGCCATGAGTAGCTGCGAAGCGCGTGCGATGGTTCGGCAGGCGTCTTCGTGCCAATCAGGATCGATGCGTATGCGATGGCGTCGAAGACCGGGGCATCGCCGAAGTCGATCAGGGTGGCGAGTCGGAGATTGCCGGTGAGGAAGGGACGGAGCTTCTTGCCGTACGCGGCCCGGTAGTATTTGTTAGATGTGATAAAGGTCAGCACCCCGCCATCGCGGAGAATGTTCACCGCTTGCTCGTAGAAGAAAATGAAGAGGTCCGCGCGACTGGCTGCCACCTTGTAGCGGTCTTTCAACAATGGAGCGAAGGCACTGATAGTTTCATGGCGGACATAGGGCGGATTGGCGATGACAATGTCGAACCGGCCCCGCGCCATGATTTCCCCGAAGTGAAGCTTCCACAAAAAGGTCGGTGCCGCCGGATCATCAAACCAGTGCTTCAATATTCCGAGGAGCGTTTCCTGCATGTGGACCTTCTCTTTTCTCACCGCATCGATCTCGCGAATCCACTGGGAGAACTGCCGGGCTGTGGAGTCTAGATAGGCCATGCGCTGCGGGTCGGTGAAGTCCGCCTCCAACTTCATCCACACGAAAATCTCGTTGCCGAGTTCCGCGAGAGATTGATAAAGATCAAAGAACGCCGTCCGCTTTTCGGGAATGCGTTGTGCAGTGAAAAGCTCCTGTTTTGCCTTCACCAGATGTGCGAGCGCGGCGTCATAACGCCTGGAGTTGGGAGGTGACCTGTCGAGACGGATTGGCTCGCCGCGGATATATTCGATGAGGGAATCGGCGCGATGGATCTTGTAATCGAGGTTGGGCAGGGGGCGCGGTTCGTCCTCATCGACGACGAGGGCGAGCCAGAAGCGGAGGCGGGCGATTTCGATGGCGCCGGGATCGATGTCCACGCCGTGGATGGAGTGCTGGATGATGCGGCGCTTGAGCTTGGCGCGCTCCGGCGGGGTGTTGAGTTCCGGCTGGAGGGCGAGACGGGTCCAGAGGATTTCCTGGAGCAGGCCGATGGGAAAGGCCCCGGAACCGATGGCTGGATCGCAGATTTTCACATCATCTAACAGTCTGACGATTTCTATCCGGTTCTGCGCGACGAAGGAATCCGCGGCTTCATGTTTCGTGGGGTCCTTCTCGTTGAGCAGGGTTACCAGTTCCTTGTTATCGCCGAGGTGGGTCTGGAGGTAGTGGAGCAGGCTCTGGCGGGACATGTAGGAGACGATGGCCTTGGGCGTGTAGAAGGCGCCCTTGTCCTTGTTGTCCTCCAGCAGGTTCTCGAAGATGTGGCCGAGCATTTCGGGATCAATGCCAACCTCGTGGTCGTCGGGATCGTTCTCATCGATGGTGAAATTATATTCGCCAAAGAAGTCGAGCAGGTTTCCGAACAGCTCCGGTGGGAAATCGAGCGTGCGCAGGGTGCCGGAATCCTCTTCGAAGAGGCCACCATTGAGGTAGGGCAAGCGGGACTGGGTGAGGGGGAACACGTCTCCGGGACGCTCGGACAAGTTCAGCGCCTCAAAGAAGAGTGGGCAGAGGTAGCGCGAGTGGAAGAGGGCGTCGTCGTGGTTCGATTTTGCGAGAGTGAAGAAGGACTGGAGGAAATCCGGATCGCCGCCGATCCATGGCTTGGTGCCCGCCTTGCAACCGAGCCAGCCCTTTTTCTGGAGGAAATGCAGGAAGACGAGCCGGCCGAGCAGGGTCTTGACGAAATCGCGGATCGGCTTGTCCGCCTTGTCCTGTTGCTTGTCATCATCGAGCACGGAAATTTCGAAGATTTCCCGGGTCTCGCCAACGCGGGCCGGTGTCAGCAGATGATCGACGAAGGCCTGGTAGTGGAGTTTGTATTTCTTGAAGAAGTCCTTCGAGAGCGCCTCGACGGAGAAGGCTTTTTCGACATCGGTAAGCGTGAGGTCGTCGGCCTTTTCCAGCAATGTGGCGAGGCGTGAGGCGGCCGTGCGGCAGGGCTCGTTTTTGCCGAGCAGGAAGGTGAACCGGCGCGGCGCGGTCTCGACGGTGGTGATCTCGAAGGTGTCCTCATCGAGCGTGGTCTGGCGGGCGGCGTAGGTGAGCCGCCAGTCGCCGGACTTCGCCTGATGGAAAACGGATAGAACGGCAGTGGCCCCGGCCTCGTCGATGTAGCTGGCGACGAAGTTGCGCAGGCCCACGCGGTTGCGGGCGAGCATCACCTGATTGGAGGTTTCCACTTCGAGGAGGGCGATGGTGTGGCCGTCCGGCAGATGAAGCAGGCCAAGTTGATGAGTTGTTTTGACGAGTTCGTGCGTTGTCTTAAGCCGTTGCGGCTGCTCAAAAAGACACGCGGGGTCAAAGGGAAATAGCGAATGAATGATTGCCTGCCATGTCTCACGCTGATAGGGTTGGCTGAGGCGTTGTTGGAGGGATGGAATGTCGGACATGGGCGGGAAGATCAGACGGGAATGGAAAATGACTCGGAAAGGATGATGACCGGCTCAAGGTCGGCCGCGGACAGGCCCGCGTTCAGATCTTCCGCCGACTCGCCGTCATAGCTGGAGAAATCGTAGCGACCGATGATCTCCAGGGTTTTGTCGAGCAGGGCGGCCGGTTTGAGCGGCGCGGTTTTCTGTGCTTTTTCCAGCTTCACCAAATCGCGCTGGAGCTTGCCAAAGGCCGCTTTGCGAACGGCGATCTGGGCATGCTTGAGGTGGGTTTTTTCCTCAGCGGAAGCGAGGGTCGGATGGGCGATGAAGATGTTGAGAAACTGGAGTGCCTTGCGCTCGTTCGGGCCAATCTGGTTATCCACGATCTGATCCCGCACGGCTTCGGACTTGAGGGTCTCGTGATAGTGACCCACCGCCGCATTCACCTGATCGTGGTGACAATCCGGCAGAGGCACACTCTTTTCCTTGGCATTCGCATGGAAGATGCGTGCCGCTTCGACAAATGAGAGTTCTTCGACGGTTTTGTCCGAATGGACATAATAGAAGCCATCCCGGCGACGATTTCTGACAAAGGTGATCGTGGTCTGGTCGCGAAGCTTGTCTTTCCTTCCAACGCGAGCGCGGAGCGGCAGGTTGCGGATTTCCCGGAAGCGCTCGGGGTTCTGCTGGCGGAATTTCCGCAACTCCATCAGCAGTGCAAGCGACTCGTCCTTTTCCTCCTCCATTTCCTGGTCAAAGAGGCCGAAATTGTCCACTTCCTCATCAGTCGAGTAGATCTGGCTGTCCTCGCCGAGGGCGGAATGGAATGCCTGAAGTTTGACGAGCGCCTTCTTCTTCAGGTCGATGTCCGCATCCACCTTGGCAGTGGGGAAGAAATTGTAGATGTGGATTTCGTCAGCGGTGGTGCCGATGCGGTTGATGCGCCCAATCCGCTGCATGAGACGGGTGGAGTTCCAAGGCGTGTCGTAATTCAGGATGACGTTGGCGCGGTGCAGGTTGACGCCCTCCGCAAGGACTTCGGTGGAAATGATGATTTCGTAATCATCCATCTGTTCGGAGAGTGGCACATTGGCATCAAAGTTCGCCCTCACCTTCGGCATGCGGTCCTTCCTGGTGCTGGAGTCAATGGTTAGGATTTTCTTGAAGCCACGGAGATGAAGCTGCTGCACGAGGTAATCCGTGGTTTCCTTGGACTCGGAGAATACCACGAGCTTCGGTTTCCCGTGGGTGGCCGCGGAGTGATTGATCGTAGGGGAAAGCAACTCGGTGTTCAGACGATGGACGAATTCATCGAGTTTGGGGTCCTCCTTCACCGCACCCCACCGCGCGGCGAGATGGTTGAGGATATCGAGGTCTTTCATCAATCCAGGAAGGAAGGTCGCTTCAAAATCCTCGGGGGTGCAAATCTGAAGCGTCGCATCGTTACCCTGCGTCGCGAGGATCAGTTCTACCAGTTCATCTTCGCGGTCCTCAATGATGTATTCGGAGACGTTGAGACTTGGAGCGATATATATCTTGCCGCGTTCAAACATAGTCACCATTGCCTGGGTATTGTCCCGGAAGCGGCCCAAGGAACGGGTGAAGGCATGGAACGAACTATCGAGCCGCTTCAGCAGTAATGTCCGCATGATGCGGGCTAGCTGTGCGGAAATCTGCTCTGCTTGCTGATACTTGATCCGCTTCTCCGGGACCAGCGCCCCGATGGCACGATAGCGGTTGTAAGTAAGGCCTTTGTCCAGATCGGCGAGAGTTTCGTCATACAGAATATCCAACTCCGCACTTAGAGGATAGAGGATTTTATGTGGAGGATTCACTTTCGGGAAGGTGATTCCCTGGGCGTCAAGGTCCTTGCTGTAGTCCTCGTGATCCCGCAGGTCGGTGCGAGTGCGGCGAATAGTGACCTCCGTGACAATCTTGGTGCGGATCAGTTCATAGATGCGCTGGATTTCAACGCGTGCGTCTTCGGGCGAAAGATCCTTGAGTGCTTTCTGGAACTCTTTTTGGCGAGTGGCGAAAAATCGCTGGAGGTTCGGGACCTCAAGCGTGGAATCTTTGCCATCTTGAAATAACAGAAGCTGGTTCTTGATGTCATTCGGGCGGTTGTTCAACGGTGTGGCCGATACAAGAATGACGCGTTTGCGATAATAACTGCCGTCCGGAAAGCGGCGGGTTGTGCGTGTTTTGCAAATCCGCTGGAGTTCGTCGTAGGAGGCGGCGGTGTCGTTGCGGAACTTGTGTGCTTCGTCCACGATCACAAGATCGTATTTCCTGGCGTTCGTTATTTTGTGCAGACTCCCGTTGCTGACAACCCGAACTCCCTTGAGCTCGAATTTCTCAATGGTCGAGAGCCAGCCGTCCTTCAACGCGGGAGGAACGATGACGAGAGTCTCGGAAAGGTGGCCCGGAAAGCCATTGTGATAGAAGAATTTCTTGGCGATCAGAATAGCGACGATGGTTTTCCCAAGTCCCACAACATCAGCCAGGAAAAAGCCCCCGTGTTTCTGGAGCAGAAGAAAGCCCTGCGTGACGGCATCCATCTGATAGGCGAGGCGCATGAAGCCTTCGGGCAAGTCAGTCTCGCTGTTCGGATCATACTCGATGGCGGGTCCGAAGTATTCGATGAGCAACTTATAATAGAGTTCGAAGGGAGTGATGTCATCGCGAAGGAAACTGTGATTCGTGACTTCGGTAATTTCCTTGGGAAGGACATGAACGGATTCCCCCCAGAGTTTCTCGAACTCATCGGCAGCGAACTTGACGTCGTCGTAGTCGTGACTCAGGGCATTGAACTCGTAGGTCTGTTCGTCCCTTTGGGCGCCCAGGCCGGAGGCGGTGAGGTTCGATGAACCGGTGATGACGTGGCCGGGCTTGTGTTCGTTGAAACCCTCGGGCAAGAAAATGTAGATTTTGGCGTGGAGGCGCTTTGTGGGATGGGCCTTGATTTCAACCTTTTTAGAAACAACATCATCGACAAATTGAAGAATCCCGGTTTCCACTTCGCGGGAATAGTGGGCATTCTGGATGTCGGCGGTGAGGGCATCACGGAATTCCTTGAGCGCCTTGCCGGCATCCGCAAGGAAGAGCTGCCCCTTCTTGTGGTATTCCTGGACAATGTTATCGACGTTGATGCCAACCAGAATCCGGACCACCGGGACATTGAGAAGTTTTGGGCGAATGGCAAAATACCCCGATGCCCGAAGATAGCCGACCAAGGCGTCGAAGCGGGCAAGATCAGGGTTGTTTTCGAAGATGCCCTCGAATTTCTTGAGCAGCGTATTGCTGTTGTCGTTGGTGAAGAATCGTGTGGACATCAGATGGATAAGGCAGCGAGGTTGCTTCCTACGAATTTCAGCTCAGAAATTCTCAAATCAATCAGCCACCCGCCGGAGGGGCTCCAGAAGCCCAGATCACGGCAAAGAAAACCGAACTCGTTAAACATGGAGAGGAGCACTATCCTGCTGCCGCCCCGTCCGCAAGCGCCATTCGTTAGTATTTCTAGAATATTTTACCGAATTTCGTTGCGTCACCAGGGCGGCTGTCGGGTGAATCTTGATCTCAAATTTTCGGTTTTCAATTTTCATGGTGTTGTGACGGATCGGGAATGTGGTGGGAGTGGCTGGTGGGTTACGCAGTAGGGAAAGTATCAATTAATGCCAAGAGCAACAGAAATCTTCGCTCGGTGCATGACAATCGGCCATCTGCCAGCTCGTCCGTGCCGACAAAAGATTTCAATTGCGCTTGAAATTATCGGGCAGCGGCCGAGGGTCCGCCCGTGATTGAGAATCGGGAGGCGTTCCGTGACGCGTTGCTGCAGTGGTTTGCCGTGTGTGGGAAGGACTACCCATGGCGGCGGACGCGCGATGGATATGCGGTGCTGGTGTCGGAGGTGATGTTGCAACAGACGCAACTCGCCACGGTGTTAGGGAAATCCTATTATACGCGATTTTTGGCAAGTTTTCCGAATGTGGCAGCGTTGGCGGTGGCCGCTGATGAACCCTTGCTCAAGGCCTGGGAAGGGCTGGGATATTATCGCCGCGCCAGAATGCTGCGCGAAACCGCCCGCGCCCTCATCGCCAAACACGGCGGCGTGTTTCCACGAGACACCCTTGAGTTGTTGGATCTGCCGGGCATCGGTCCCTACACCGCCAACGCGCTCCGGGCATTCGCTTTCGACCTCCCCGGTGCTGTGGTGGACGGCAACGTGACGCGGGTGCTGGCCCGCTTGATGAATTTCTGCGAGCCAGTGGACACCTCCGCGGCCCAGCGCCAGATTGCGCAATGGGCGGAATTGTTAGAGGAGAAGCAACATCCGCGGGCTTACAACTCCGCCCTGATGGAACTCGGCCAAACGATATGCCGCCCAGGCTCACCGGATTGCGCCAATTGCCCAGTGGCCCAATTCTGCCAGGCATCCACCCCATCCCGTCTGCCACTCAAACGGCTGAAAACCGTCATCACTGCGGTGGACGAGCACGCCCTGTGGTTGCGCGATGCTGCCGGCCGCCTGCTTCTGCATTGCGAAGATGGCCGACGCCGAACCGGGATGTGGAAGTTGCCGACCCGTGCGGCGGCGGATATTGCCCACCTGCCGGTCGTGGCGGAGCAGCATTACTCCATCACCCGTTACCGAGTCCACCTGCTGGTTCATGCTGGCTCGGCCGATAGCTTCGCTTTGGCGCTGGGCGAGGTCTGGTTGGATCCGGCGGCACTCGACCCTCTGCCCATGCCCCCTGCTTTCCGTAAAATTTTGATAAAATTGTTGGAGAAATCAGCAAATCAGATGTGACGCGGCGAATGGAGTGTGGTTTATTTCCAAGGGATGATGCGCTCGGGGACATGTGGCTTAGTTTTGCTGGCAGGTTTGCTGGCATCTGGATGCATGTCGCCACAGCCTCAAGAGGCAGCTCCAAGTCTGGCCACGCGCCATCTCGTCGCCCAACGGGTCAGCGCGGTGCTGGTAACGCGGCGGACCAGTATTCAAGGTTGGAGCGACGGGCATTTCCCAAGAATGTATCAACGCGAGGATGTGGATGGTGGTTCGGCCGCACCGATCACCGACGATGGGTATTTTCTAACAGCTGACCATGTGCTTGAGCGCTTGAAATCAGGACGCCATGCCTTTGTGATCTATCACCTCGATGACACCCTCGTCACGGCCAAGGCCCGGATCGTCTGGCGCTCGGCCAGCGCCGATCTGGCACTGTTGCATGCCTCGCTAAAAACGCCGTATTTCTACCAGTGGACGCCGCCCCAGCAATGGTTGCCGGTCGGCACCCGGGTTATTCACGGCGGTATTGCCACAGGCCTGAAGCCCGGCTCCGGCAAGCTCGCCACCGCCCTATCCCCCGAGTATCATTTCACCGGGGCCCGCAAGTTTGAAATAGATATCCCTCTGCAACCGGGAGATAGCGGTGGGCCAGTGGTCGATGCCCACGGCGACTTGGTGGGGATCAATTCAGCGGTGGAGTTTTTGGTGCCGATGGATACGGCGTTTTTCGTGGATTCGGAGGGGATTCGTCCTAACACACGGATGATTGCCGATTTGATTAAACGTGATCGGGCACGAAAAAGTAGTGCCAACCTCGCAGTAGAGTGATACGCTTTACCTTTCAGGTCATCGCAGCCATCGGCTGCCCGGCGGGTCCGGCAGGGATGTGGCAAACAAGCGAACGAAGAATAGGGCAATGATGAAATGGAACGGAAAATCCGGGTTGTTGTTAGGTCTGGTGGTGTTGGGGCTCTGTGCTTGCCAGCCCGTATCCGATGCGTGGGTGACGGGCTGGACGGAGAGGGCGGCGCATGACCAGATCATGCTGGTAAGGGAAAATCCACCATCTTTGGGGCAGCGGCGATTGCAAAGCCAATCGGTGGTCTATCCAGATCTGGGTGTGTTTCTTCAGGCTCGGGGCAGTCCGGATTTTCTTGCGGAAACCACCACTCACGACCGACATTTTCTCATTCTCTATTACCTTAAAGCCAAATGTGCCTATGCATGCCGCGCCAAGGCGGCGTCTACCCGTCAGATCGAGTTCACCGGGCCCTATCCCATCACCCGTCGTGAGGTCCGTCTGCTGCGCAACTTCAAGCAGCAAGCGGCTGGCAGGCTGGCCAATCCTGTTGTTAGATCATCAAAGCCCCTTCCTAGTCTAGCGAGGCTTCGCCTCAGACCCAAGAGGCAAGACTTGAAGACGGCTCGGCTGAGCTCTCCGAACGCCCAAGAGCAGAAAACTCGACCTAACGACAGCAACTTTGGCTTTTCAAGGACTTTAGAGACCTTTGTCGCCCGAAGTGGTGGTGAGTGAGTCGAATGGCTGTGGTGTGAGGCTTCGCAGCTGCCCAGACAACCGCCCGCTTCCAGGCTATTGGCATCGAGTGCTACCGCATCAGATTTCCCCGGGGCATGAACGCCAACTCATTCGCTCTGGAGCGGGGCGTCCCATCAAGGAGTGTGGGCGTCCCCGCCCACCCGAAATCCCCAAGTTCAAACCACCCATGTTGTGGCCCCGCCAACAGTTGCCCGCTAGACACCAGTGACCTGTGCTGTATAATATGGACAAATGCGGCAGGGGAAGGCACTTGCTCTGCAAATTCCTGTTCATCGGGAACGATTTAGAGCCGCCGAAGAGGGGCTGACAAGGAGAAAGTATAGGAAGAAAAGCTGAAATAAGAGCTCGTGAGGTCATCAAGCTCGGCCTGCCACAGGCCGCCGCAGAGCCACCCAAGGGAAACCCCAGCCCGCCCAGTGAGTGGGTGCCTCGCGCACTAGCCCTTGGCTCGCCGATTTTCCGCGCCGGAATTAGCGTGCCTTGTCGGCAATTTCCTGCTTTGTTCGTCGCCCGCCCCGCCGATTCCTTTTTCCCATGTCCACCGAGCTGACCCGCAATTTTTCGATCATCGCCCACATTGATCACGGGAAGACCACGTTGTCGGACCGCCTGTTGGAGACCACCAGCACTATCACATTTCGCCAGCGCCAGGACCAACTCCTCGACTCGATGGACCTGGAACGGGAAAAGGGCATCACGATCAAGTCCCATCCGGTGGCCATGGAATACACCGCCAAGGACGGCAAAACCTACAAGCTCAACCTGCTGGACACCCCCGGTCACGTCGATTTTTCCTACGAGGTGTCCCGCGCACTGGCCGCCTGCGAGGGGGCCATCCTGATGGTTGACGCCGCCCAAGGTGTGGAGGCCCAGACGGTGGCCAACCTGCATTTGGCGACCCAACAGAACCTGCTGATCATTCCGGTGCTCAACAAGATCGACCTGCCGGCCGCCGATGTGGCCAAGTGCAAGCGCCAACTTGAGGAGATTCTGTGCATTCCGGCCGAGGATTGCATTCCGGCCTCCGCCAAGAATGGCATCGGCATCGAGGAAATCCTCGAAGCCATCATCGCCCGCGTCCCCGCCCCGGTGGAAAATCCGGACAAGTTGCTGCGCTGCGGTGTCTTCGACTCGCTCTACGACGCCTATCGTGGCGTCGTCTCCTACGTCCGGGTGTTTTCCGGCACCGTCAAACGCGGCCAAAAAGTCAAACTTTTTGCCACCGGCAACACCTACGAGGTCAAGGAAGTGGGCATCTTCACCCCGAAAATGACCGCCTGCGACATTCTGCGGGCCGGCGACGTCGGCTACGTCATCGCCAACATGAAGTCCGCCGCCGAGGTGAAGGTTGGCGACACCATGACGGATGTGACCCACCCTTGCCCGGAGGCCCTGCCCGGCTACAAGGAGATTCAGCCGATGGTGTTCTCCGGCATCTATCCGGTGGATTCATCCGATTACGAAGGTCTGAAAATGGCCATGGGCAAGCTCCAGATTAACGACCCGGCGTTCACCTATCAACAGGAAAGCTCCACCGCCCTGGGCTTCGGCTTCCGCTGCGGGTTCCTCGGCCTGTTGCACATGGAGATCATTCAGGAGCGCCTGCGCCGCGAGTTCGACATGAATGTGATCTCGACCTATCCGTCAGTGATCTATCACGTCACTCTGACCGACGGTTCGGAGGTCATTGTGGACAACCCCTCGTTGTTTCCCGAGCCGCAAACCATCCAGGAAATCCTCGAGCCCATCGTCAATGTCTATATCATGGTCCCCGGCGAGTACATCGGCGACATGATGCAATTGGTGCTCGAAAAGCGTGGCGAAGTGACCCACACCGAAACCATCGACGAAACCCGCGTCATCCTCTCCTGTGTGTTGCCGCTGGCCGAGATTTTGGTGGATTTCAATGACAAGCTCAAATCCATGACCCGCGGTTATGCCTCGATGGATTACGAGCACTCCGGTTACCGCGCCGCCAAGATGGTCAAGATGGACATCCTCATTGCCGGCGATCCGGTCGAGGCTTTCTCCACGATTGTCCATCGCGACAAGGCGGAATCCTACGGTCGCGCGCTGGCTACCCGCCTCAAGGATGTTATTCCCGCCCACCTCTTCGTCGTCGCCATCCAAGCTGCCGTCGGCGGTAAAATCGTCGCCCGCGAATCCATCTCCGCCATGCGAAAAAACGTCACCGCCAAGTGTTACGGCGGCGACATCACCCGCAAACGCAAGCTGCTAGAAAAACAGAAGGAAGGCAAAAAGAAGATGAAGCTCTTCGGCAAGGTCAATATCCCTCAAGATGCTTTCATCAAGGTGCTCAAGACCGGCGATTGAGCCTGGACACGCTTGGGTACCAGTCCTTCATGGAATCTTCTTTCATTCTTGATTGACAGATTGGTGCCGAGGCAACAGGCTTATGACATGTCGAATGCCAAAGCTTATTCCACTGATGCCGCCACTTCGCCGCTAGCACCTGCCAGCATCCCGCGCCGCGAGACCGGCCCTAAAGATGTACATATCCAGATTCTTTTTTGCGGTGTTTGCCACACGGATCTGCACATCAGCCGCAACGAGTGGGGTGGCACGACCTATCCCTGCGTGCCCGGCCACGAGATTGTCGGGCGCGTCATCAAAACCGGTGCCGAGGTCAAACATTTTAAGGAAGGTGATCTCGCCGCAGTTGGCTGCATGGTGGATTCCTGCCGCTGTTGCGAAAACTGCCGCGACGGATTTGAACAATTCTGCGAGAGTGGCACCATCTTCACCTACAACGCCCCGGACAAACACCTCGGTGGCATGACCTACGGCGGCTATTCCGATCATGTGGTCGTGGACGAAGCCTTCGTGCTGCGGGTGCCGGGAAATCTCGATCTGGCCGCCTGCGCTCCCCTGCTGTGTGCCGGTATCACCACCTATTCCCCCCTCCGCCACCACAAGGTCGGCAAGGGCCAGAAGGTCGGCATTGTGGGCCTGGGCGGGCTCGGCCACATGGGCGTGAAATTCGCCCATGCCTTTGGCGCCCACGTGGTGGTGTTGACGACCTCCCCGGGCAAGGCGGAGGATGCGCTGCGTCTGGGTGCGGACGAAGTGGTCATTTCCACCAGCCCCGACGAAATGAAGAAGCATGCTAACAGTTTTCATTTCATTCTCGACACGGTTTCGGCCCCCCATGACATCAATGCCTTCTTCGCGCTGCTCAAACGCGACGGCACGCTCACCCAGGTCGGCGTCCCGGCCCAGCCCCTGCCCGTGCAGGTATTCAGTCTCCTCCATAACCGCCGAAGCTTTTCCGGTTCGCTCATCGGCGGCATTCGTGAGACCCAGGAAATGCTCGATTTCTGCGGAGAACATTCGATCACCTCCGACATCGAACTCATCCCTATCCAAAAAATCAACGAAGCCTACGAGCGTCTCCTCAAGAGCGATGTGAAGTACCGCTTTGTCATCGATATGGCCACGTTGCAATAGCGGCACCCGGAAGGAGGGAATGGCTGAGAAGACTTGACACGGCAAGTCGATCAAGCACCCTAAAGGCCAGCCCTCTTTCCCATGCCTTTGTACCCCCTTCCCTTGTCATCCCTGTTCCTGCTGTGCCTGATGGCAGGCAGCGCCGCCGCCACCGAAACCGTGCTCCTCTCGTCGCTGGATCTCAGCCGCACCCAGCAAGGCAACGGCAAACCCGCCACCAATCTATCAACCGACGGCAAGCCTCTCCGCATCGCCGGCCAGTCATTTGCCCATGGCCTCGGTACCAGTGCCCCAAGCATCCTGCATCTGGACCTTCAGGGCGGCTCTACCCGCTTCACCGCCAAGGTGGGCATCGACGATGACGGGCAGGCTAACAAAAAGAACGGCAGCGTCGAGTTCATCATCGAGGGCGATCACAAAGTCCTCTGGTGCAGCCCGCTGATGCGCGGCGGCATGCCAGCTCAAACGGTGGATCTCGATCTAACCGGCGTTCGGCAGCTCGCCCTGCGGGTGACAGACGGATTTGACGGCACCGACCACGACCACGCGGATTGGGCGGAGGCCGCATTCCAGGTGAACGGTGCCAAGCCCGCAACAGTGGCCGCGCCACCCACCCCGCCACGGTGGCTGCTGGGTGATGGCCTGACGACCGTGTGGCCGGTGACCCGGGATGCACGCCTGCCGCACGCTGATTTTATCGAACAGGGCGGATTGCGGGTGGGGCAAGTCGTCTCCTATCGGATTGACGCCAAACGGGCGCTGACGATGAAACGCAGTGTCATCTGGCCCTCCCTGCGCACCGGTAACAACGGCATGTTCAACGGACTCATCCGCAATTACCCCCCCCAGGAAATCGAACCGGTCATCACCGTCGATGGGGCACCGCTCGGTGCCATCCGCGTCGAGCGGGTGCTACTCGACGGCACCCTAACGATTCAGGGATTGGCGGACCACGATCTGGCAGTCACCCGCTGCGCCTTCCCCAGCACGACGCAGCCGACGGCTATCGACCGCTGGACGCTGCGCAATACCGGCAAGGTGGCGCGGACGGTGGCGGTGGCCCCCCTCACCGTGAAATACGAGGAAAAAGGCCCCTATGGCCTCAATCTCACCGAAGTGAGTTGCAGTGCCGCGGCCTCCACCGTGCTTGGTCCTAACAAGGAAATGAGTTTCGCGGTGCTCTTCCGTGGCCGGCTCGACACGGAGACCTCCGCCACACTCGACGTCGCCGCCGAGGAAGCCGCCCGCCGTGCCTACGTCAGCGGACTGCAGCAGGACCTGCGCCTGGAGACGCCCCTGCCGGAACTCGACCGCGCATTCACGTTCTGCAAGCTGCGCGTCGCGGAGTCGATCAACGCCACCCGCGGCGGCATGATGCTCGCCCCGGGCGGGCTCGCCTATTACGCCGCCGCCTGGTGCAACGACAACGTGGAATACGCCGGGCCATTTTTCCCGTTTCTGGGCGAGCGCAACGGCAATCAGGCGTCGCTGGACACTTACCGGCTTTTCCAGAAGCACATGAAGCCGGACTACAAACTCATTCCTTCTTCGCTGTACTCCGAGGGCATCGGCTTGGGTGGCGCTGATGGCGACCGCGGGGATGCGGCTATGTATGCCTACGGCTGTGCCCGATTCTGTCTGGCCCGAGGCGACCAAGCCATCGCCAAGGAACTCTGGCCCGCCATCGCTTGGTGCTTGGAATACTCCCGCCGCCAAACCACCCCAGCTGGCGTGATCGCTTCCAACACCGACGAACTCGAAGGCCGCCTGCCCACAGGCAAGGCCAATTTGTCCACCTCCAGCTTGTACTACGGCGGCCTGCGCTCCGCCGCCGACCTGGGCCGGGTTCTTGGCATGACGGCCGAAGCACGCAGCTATGACGAACAAGCCGACGCCATGGCCAAGGCCATCGACAGATATTTCGGAGCCACCGTTTCGGGATTCAATACCTACCGTTACTACGATGGCAATGACGTGCTGCGCTCGTGGATCTGCCTGCCCCTTTGCATGGGCCTCACCGAACGGCGCGATGGCACCATCACCGCCTTGTTCTCACCCCAACTCTGGACCTCCGACGGTCTGGCTTCTCAAGCAGGCGACCTGGCGTTCTGGGACCGCTCCACCCTCTACGGCCTGCGCGGCGTCTTCCAAGCCGGCGAAACCACCACCGGCTTGCGCTATCTAACGGCTTATACCAACCGCCGGCTGCTTGGCGATCACGTGCCCTATCCGGTAGAAGCGTGGCCGGAGGGCGACCAGCGCCATCTATCGTCGGAGAGTGGCTTGTATTGCCGCATCTTCACCGAGGGGCTTTTCGGCATGCTGCCCACCGGCCTCGACCGGTTCCGCTGCACCCCACGCCTGCCTGCCGCTTGGCAGCGCATGGCCCTGCGCTCGGTGCGTGCCTTCAACCGCAACTTCGATGTGCTCGTCGAACGCCGCGGCGAACTCCAACACCTCAGCGTCATCCAAGCCGGAAATACCATCGCCGAGTTTGATTTGAAACCCGGCGAGTCCGCAGACGTCCACCTGCCCTGAGAAACACCCGCTTCATCAACGCGTCGGGCCCGCAGATTTGCCCGGTGATGTGCGCGCTGCGGCCACTTCCGCAAGCAATCGGTGCAAAATAAGCCGGTGGTCCAGACCGCTGCTCACCAGCGCCAAATCCGCCCTGAGCGTCGCCTCCATCACCCGTTGCAGCCCTTCAAGCTCGTACTTGCCCGCCATCTCCACACACAAATAAATCGGAAATACATTCACCCCACTGCCGTCCTTCTTCTGCGGCAACCACGCCCGATCCCCCTCCGGCAAACGGTTCAACCCCCCGGCATACGCCCCGTAACTTCCACTGGGTACCTTGAAATTCTCACTGATCAGCTTCGCCATGAATAGATTGCGGACGGTCGGTATGATCGAGGCACGCATGATGCCAATGGCTGATTCATCAGCATCAAGTTGCTGGTCGATGAGTTGAATGGCGCGGGCAACGTTGCCTTTTTGGATGGCTTGGCCGGTTTCAAAGACGGCGGCCGCACGGCTGAGGGGAACCAGCTGGCGAACGTCTTCAGTGGCGACCACCCGCCGATCAAGACCGAGGTAGAGGTCGATTTTTTCGAGTTCGTTGCCGATTTGTTGGGTGGCCTCGCCGGCCAGCAGGACAAACAGGGCAAGGGCGTCGGGCTGGAACCTCAGGCCAAGTTCACCGGAGCGCTTGGTGACGATGGAAGCGACTTGGTCGGTCCAGCCATCGCGGCTGGTATCGATGAGGTCGAAAACGCGGACCTCGGCAGATTTCTCGATGAATTTCCAGAAGCTGCGGCGTTTGTCCACGCCTTGGGCGGTGAGCAGGAATTTCACGCCAGGTGGCAGGCCCTGCTCCAACGTGGCACGGAGGCTTTCGACGCCCTGCTCGGTGCGTTGCGAGCGGCCGGTGACGTTGTCGGCGAGGAAATTGGCGTTGCGCAGCCACACCACCTTGTCGCCGCCAAACATCGGGATGGTGAGCAGGGCCTGCACGGTGGAGGCGCAAAGGGTGAAGGCTGACTCCGAATTGTCAGCGATGCCGTCGATGGTTTCGTGGGTGAAGCCGTCGTCGTTGCCACCGGTAAGTTGGTTGTAGAGGAGCAGCGCCTGTTCACGCACCTGGCCCTCATCGCTACCGATGAGCGCAAAGAAATTGCCGGAACGGGGAAGTTTGGTTTTCGCTGCCACAAGCCACGTCTTAGCGGGCAGTAGGCGTGAGTGCAAGACCGGGCTCACTCGCAACCTCTATCGCTTTTCAAGGAATCTCGTCACCGAATGAAAATCTTGGAAAATATTCTTGGTAAATCGGCCCAATCAGCTACAGTCATACCAATCAATAACCCATTGAGTTATACTGCCAATTTAGCGGTTTTTCCTAAGCTTCAGTCTGTGAATCCATCAACATCAAGAAAGCGCATTTATGAAAACACACTCCACCCGCAGAGCCTCCGCCGCCGTCAACCTCGGTTTCCAAATCGCACCCATGGTCGATGTGGTTTTCGTCATCATGCTCTTTTTCATGGTTCTGGCCGGCAGCGTCCAGGTTGAAAAAACCCTCATCACCAAGCTGCCAATGGCCTGTGGCTCGCCCACCCCGTTGCCCGACGAAATTGCCATCCGCATCGACGACGACGGCCAGGTGTTGCTCAATGACGAGGCGCTCGACTCGCCGACTAGCAAGGGATTGCCTGAATTGGCTAACAATCTCAGCCAACTCCGCGACAACAGCCTCGCCGCGAAAGCCGAATTGATGGTGTGCATCTACGCCGCCGAAGCCGCCCGTTACGAGCGCGTCATCGACACCCTCGACGTCCTCACCCGCACCAACATCCACAACGTGACCTTCCAAGCCGTTGACCCCGATTGATTCCGCTCCGAAATAACCCCAACCCAACAAACAACCGAACATGAACACGCCCATCGATATCGAACCCATGACTCATCAGTCCCCGCCATCGACGCTCTGGGACCGATTTGGCGGCCGCTCCCTCAGCATCGCGATCCTTTTGCACATGCTCGTCCTTGCCATCGGTGCCTTCTGGATTTTTCAAATCGTCAACCAGCCTGAGGCGATCATGGAACCGGTTATCCCGGGCGGAGGGGGTGGCGGCCCCCGCAGTGCGGAGCTCGCGCGCCACGAGAGAGCCATGAGAAACCTGATTCCCAACAGCCAGAGTCGGCGTGTGGTATCAGCCAATGCGTTCGCCTCTTACGTCCTTCCTGAGCAAAGCGATCACCTCGGCCCGATATCCCCGCTGGTCTCTCCCGGCGGTGGCGGCAACCCCAGCGGAATGGGCAGCCTGGGCGACGGTCTTGGTTTCGGTCCGGGCAAGGGCCCCGGTGCAGGCCCCGGTTCGATCAAGGGTCCGCGCTTTTTTGGTCCGCTGCCCATTGATTGGCAGAAGCGTTGTGCCAAGGGCGACCGGCTCAGCCGCATCAGTGACAATGGCGGCACGCTTGCCTGTGAAGATGCCGTGGTCAAGGGCCTGCGCTGGCTCAAGGCCAATCAGAACCCGGATGGTTCCTGGAGCGGTCAGAGTTCGGTGGCGATGACCGGGCTGGCACTGCTCGCCTACTTCGGCCATTGCGAAACCCCGGCCTCTGATGAGTTCGGCGAATCCTGCCTGAACGGGATCTCGTATCTCGTCAACATCGGCATGATAAACGACGGCCGAATCGCCGATAATTTCACCGCCAACCACTGGTCTTACGAACACGCCATCGCCACCTACGCGCTGGCGGAAGCCTTGGTCTTCTGCAAGGAAATCAAACAGCCCTTCCCATACCTGGATGAGGTCACCACCAAAGCCGGCCAATATATTCTCGATCACCAGCATGTCAGCGGCGGCTGGGCCTATGCCTATGCCAAAACCGGTGGCCACACCGATGTATCTGTTGCCGGTTGGCAACTCCAAGCCCTGAAGGCCTGCAGCCACACCGGCATCAAATTCAAAGGCATGACCACAGGCGTCAACAAGGGCCTCAAATATCTGGCCACCTGTCAGAACGTCAACGGCGGCTTCGGTTATGCCGGTCCGACCTCCGGGGTCGCGGATTATTTCTCCCTCACCGGTGTCGGCATGCTTTGCAACCAGATGTGGGGCAAGGCCGACACCTCCGTGGTCCGCCGCGCCGCCAAATACCTAACCGATAACTCCCGGTTCGACTACAATGGTGCCAACTGCGACCTTTATGGCCACTATTACGAATCTCAGGCGATGATGCAGCGCGGCGGCAATGACTGGAAGCAGTACAACGCGATGTTCCGTGACCAACTACTCAACAACCAAGATGCTGATGGATCCTGGAAAGTCCCTGGAGGCGGCCAAAAACTGCGGGCTGCCGCTCCGGGGTTTGTTAGCGACAAGACCTATCGCACCTGTCTATGCACTCTGATGCTCGAGGTCTATTACCGCTTCCTCAGCACCAGCAGCAGCCCGACTTGGGTGGACTGAGCAAGTGCGTTGTCAACAAGGTCTGTTGACGCTTCCTCAGCACCGAAGGCGCCCGGTAGCATGCCCGCACCACGTGGCTGCGCGCCTCCGGCCGCAGGCCGTGCGTG
>CAIQXC010000938.1 GCA_903875675.1 Akkermansiaceae bacterium | reverse complement strand
CTACGCCTCATGAATCAAGAATCTCCAAATTTGCTATGAATCCCAACTTCGGCACCAGAGCGGGTTTGGCGACTTTCTATTTTGTCTCACACGAAGGCACGAAGACACGAAGACACGAAGGCACGAAGGCACGCAGGCACGCAGGCACGCAGGCACGCAGGCACGCAGGCACGAAGGCACGCAGGCACGAAGGCACGCAGGCACGAAGGCACGCAGGCACGAAGGCACACAGGGGTTTGGAAATTTTCAGTCATGGTATTCCCTCCTCTTCTTCGTGGCTTCTTGCCTTCGTGTGCGATTCTTTTCGAAACTCCGGGAATCCGACTTGCTCGCGCCGTTGTCGCATACGAGGTCTAACACTGAGTTCTGAGCCTCGGCGACGAGGAAAGCGGCCCAGGCAAAACCTATTGCACCTCCATGGCGGTGCTCGCTCTCGCCGTCAAAAACCACTTTCTCCCGATCTATCAGCGGTAGAATGCAAGATACCCCATGGCCCGTCATGGCTTCCTCTGTGGATGCCCGGGCCACACAGCGGAAGATCGGGCTTGATTCTTGGGGCTCTGACCTTTAGATCCGGGGGCGCGAATGTACATTTACAAACACATCCCCTTATTTGCCGCCGGTCTGGTGCTGGCGCTCTGGCTGATTGGCCTGCACCTGCTGATGCTCGCCAAGCCCACGATGGTGCAGGGGTTCTTGCACAAATTTCCGCGCCATCCATGGCTCGGCCAAGTCATTCTCGGCATCGGCCTGGCCTGGTTCTGGCTGCTCATCGCCCCGCAGGGCCTCGGCACACTCAGCGCCCTGACGATGGACCTCGGCGAATTCAATGGGACCAAACCCATCTTGCAGTGGTTTGTGCCCCTGTCGCTCGTTTTTGTCACCATCAGCGTGCGGGATTTCCTCCCCGTGCGAGCCCTCGGCTTGCTTGGCCTGATGGCCGCCTCGCCGCTGCTGGAGGCCGCTTTCCAAAAAGATCCAATCACCCATTTGCTGGTGCCGATATTTGCCTACGCCATGCTCACTGTATCGATGTTCTGGGTCGGCATGCCCTATTTGTTCCGCGATGCCGTCACCTGGGTGACCGCCACGCCCCAGCGCTGGACCGCCATGGCCTTGGCCGGACTCAGCTACGGCATCGCCACTCTCATCTGCACCTTGGCATTCTGGCGCAACTATTGATCCGTGCCAACGCAGGGACGAAGTCATCCAGGCACTCTGTGAGCCTCGCCGCATTTGAATGAGGTGTCTTGTGGCGGCGTGTCTATGAACGCCGCTAGCCAATGAGGTGTCTTGTAGCGGCCGATGTGCATGAGTTGCCGCTTGTTGAGTTGGCGGATTCATTGGCGATTCAGGGTCATCGGCGGTCATAGACACGCCGCTACAACGTGAGAGATATTCTAGCAAGGCATGCCTCCAGACCCTGCGAAATGCAAAGAGAATTGCCGATTGCCGATGAGCCCGACGTGGGACTCGCCTTGCCGCAATCCCAATCTGAAAGAGAGCGCCGCCGCCAACCCGTATCGTCTTACCCCTGTTGGGCACCAGCCCCCATATCCATCCCCTCCATGAAAGCCCACGTCACCCTGATCGCCCTCATTCCATGGCTTGCCACACATCTGCTAGCCGCCTCCATCGCTAAACCTAACATTGTTTACATCCTCAGCGACGACCTCGGTTACGGCGACCTCGGCTGCTATGGTGCCAACAAGGTGCGCACCCCTAACATCGACCGCCTAGCCAGCCAGGGCTGCCGCTTCACGGACGCCCATGCCACAGGTTCGGTGTGTACGCCCACCCGTTATGCCCTGCTCACCGGCCGCTATGCGTGGCGCCAGCCGGGCACCGGCATCGCTGCCGGAGACACGCCTGCGCTTATCAAGACGGGTACCACCACCTTGCCGTCGATGCTCAAGGCGGCGGGATACAAGACGGGATTGGTCGGCAAGTGGCACCTTGGCTTGGGCGAGGCGCCACACACCGATTACAATGGTGAGATCAAACCGGGACCACTGGAGTTAGGGTTTGACGATGCGTTTTTCATTCCGGCAACAGGTGACCGGGTGCCCTGTGTTTTTGTGGAAAACCACCGGGTCGTTGGTTACGATCCGGCAGACCCTATCCACGTGAGTTATGGCAAGAAAATTGGCACGGATCCGACCGGGGCCGACCCCGGGGTGAAGTTGAAGATTCAAGGTGGGCCCGGCCACCAGGACACGGTGGTGAACGGGATTCCGCGGATCGGTTTCATGACGGGTGGCAAAGCTGCGCGTTGGGTGGACGAGGAGATCGCCGACACCCTGACAGCCCAGGCAATCAAGTTCATCGAAGCCAATCAAGCCGGCCCGTTTTTCCTCTATCTGGCAACTCACGACATCCACGAGCCGATGGTCCCTGCCCAGAGGTTTCGCGGCACCAGCGGCTGCGGCTGGCGCGGTGATGTGATCCATCAGCTCGACTGGTGCGTCGGCGAAGTCCTCGCCACTCTCGAGCGGCTCAAGCTGAGTGACAACACGCTGGTGATCTTCACCAGTGATAATGGCGGCGCTATCAAAGATACCTACGACGACGGCACCAACGCGCTGCACAGCTTGCAAGCGCCTAACGGCCTCCTGCGCGGCGGCAAGGGCTCACTCTATGAAGGTGGCCACCGCGAGCCGTTCCTCGTCCGCTGGCCCGGGCACATCAAGCCCGGCACCACTTCGGGCGCTCTCATCGGCCACGTCGATGCGCTAGCCACCTTTGCCGCCCTCACCGGCCAATCACTCGATCCCGCTGACGCCCCGGATAGCTATAACGTCTTGCCCGCCCTGCTAGGGGAAACGGATGCCCCGCCGCCCCGCGACCACCTGGTCCTGCAGAATAACGGCCAGACGCCGCTGGCGCTGCGCCAGGGAGATTGGATCCTCATCGAAAAGGGCGGCAGGGCCCGATCAACCAATGAAAAACTATCCCCTCCAGCGCCTCGCTGCGAGTTATACAATCTCGCCGTCGATCCCGCGCAAAAATCCGATCTAAGCACGCGGGAGCCCGGTCGGGTCGAGGCGCTTGCCGCCCGCTTGCAGGACATCCGCACCAAAGGCCACAGCCGCCCCTGAAGAGGAACCCTGTTGAAGTGATCATACGGTAAGTAGCATGGGATTCACGATGGTTCACCTGCGGCAAGCGCCGTCTTCGCATGGCGCTCCGGCCATGCCGGAAAGCGCGTCCGCCAGTTCCGAATCGGTTTTAAGTTTCATAAGGGAGGAAAGGGTCAGGCGGTTTTCGGAAAGCAGATGCACGGCTTTCTTTACCAGCGGTTGGAACACCGGAGCCGCCAACCGGAACGACCACTCGTAATATCGGGCGGTCGCCCACAGGCAGGTCAGCCACGCGGCACTCCCCTGCCACCAACGACCGTCATCGGCCAGCACCACCACCTCGCGGTCCGCGCCCATTTCCACCAAGCCGGGAAATTTCGCGTTTGCTTCTGCGGAATCGTAGGCCAAGAATTCAACGCCCACCCGCTTCGGCTGCGCTTCGAGCCAGGCGCGGAACTTCGAGCACAGCCCGCAACGGGGATCGTAGAAGATGGTGAGCGTTTTCACGGACAAAGCAGAGTTAAGCTTCCTTTAAGAGGGTTCCGGCCGGTGGCAGCGGAGGCGGCGCTTGCTGCCACGTTGCCCGCTTCCGCAGCTTCGTGAAGACCAGCAGATTGAAGAAGTGCATACCCCCCAGCACAAGCAGCACAACGCCGAGCTTGCCGCTGAGAGCTTCGAAAACCCCGCGCACTTCCTGCACTTCGTCCGCCAACTTCAGGTAAAGGGCCACAAAGCCGAAGTTGATCAGATAGAAGCCCATCCTCAGCAACTGGTTCACACTGTCCGCCAGGGCCTCGTTGCCGTGGAAACAATCCACTAGGAAAATCCGGCCGTTCCGGAACAGGGTGCGTGCCACCCAGACGGTGAGCGGCAATGCAATGAGGAGATAGAGTCCGTACGTAGTCACTGTGGCATTCATTTGCTTCGTTCTTTCTTGTTTTTTGTTTTTTGTTTTTGTTAATTCCGAGTTTTCAGGAAATTCCGAAAACTCGGGTGAAAAAAATATCAGCCGAGGAGTTTGGCCGCCATTTGGACGGCGAATCCGTATTTCATCGAGGAGATCCGGTCGGACATTTTCGAGGCAAATCCGACGAAATCCTCAAGCGCCCGTATCTGGTTGTTGAAAGCCTTGCCCTCCGGAGTTTCGATACCGCTGCTCTCCTCGGCGCACTTGGCGAGGAGAGCCAGCGCCGGCTCAATCTCGCGGCGCTTCCGCTCTCGGGCGACGATGGTAAATATCTGCCAGACGTCTTTCTCTGCCTCGAAATACTCACGCCGCTCGCCCTTCTTCACCACCACCCGGATCAATCCCCAGGCGACTAGCTCCTTCAGATTGGTGTGGGCATTGCCACGGCTGATTTCCAAATCCTCCATCACCTCGTCGGTCGTCATCGGTTGTGGAGCGGTCATGAGCAGCGCGTGAATCTGCGCCATCGTCCGATTGATCCCCCACTGCGTGCCAAGAGCCCCCCACTGGGCGACAAATTCGTCCCGGGCGAGTTTGAGCTTTTTGGCTTGCGCGTTCACGGTTTTCATTTAATACTGAAAACTCAATAAATCAAGAAAAATCTTTTGAGATTCTCGATTTTCTTTTTCCCATGTGGCTATTCCGCCAGGATGGATGGGCATTGATGCCTTGTCGTAGTAAGACAATTTGCCTACCCATCTCATGTCCCAGTTTAGGCAGTGCGTGGACGGCTGGCAGCGGAATGGAATGTATTGGTGATACGCGAGTGACAATCCGCTGTGGCGGACATTGTGTTAGGCCATGATTTTCATATCAGGCACAAATTCGCTAGCGAGGCTTTGCCTCAGATCCAAGGCGCAAGGCTTCGTCTGGTTTGGAGGGGGACGGCGCAATGCGCCGTCCCTACCTCTATCTCTTGAGGAGACACCGCCCAGCGTTGGATATTCGATGTTGCTATGGCAGATCGAATGTGAGCTTGCCGGAGGATCGACAGCAAATCAGATTATGCACGGCGGCGGCGCAGCAGGCCCAGCAGGCTGAGCCCGCCTAACAAAGCGGTGGAGGTCTCGGGCACCGCCGTTCCTCCGCCAATATTCACCCCCAATTCGTCGGTGATAAACATCTCCACGCTGGTGTTGGACGGCGGGGCCCCCGCAAAGCTGTCAGTTGTGGTCAGCGTGCCAGCACTGAGTGTCACCACATCACCAATGATCACCCCTGCACCTGTTCCGTTGAATATGTAGGTGTCGTTGGGGACAACGTTTCCAACTGAATAACCGGAATGAATCGAATCAATAGCTTGATCGCTCCCGCCATTGACCGAATACGTCAGCCCTGTAACAGCAGTGAAGCTAGTAAACGAATCGCCCGCTCCCGGCATGATGAATGCAATGAAGGGCGAACTGCCAGTCGCTGTAAAGGCCACTGGGCTGCTCAGGGTCAGGGACAGCGGAGACCCATTGCCGCCGGACCAAGTCAGGGCGACCGCCGCCTGGCCGACCGTCATGCTCGCGAAAAACAGGACGGAGCAAACTCCGCCGACGAATACGCCACGATGCATGGCGCGTTGTATTTTGATCTTTTTCATAGGTAGTTTGTGTTGGCCCGGCGGAAGGCAGGTTGTTACTTAAGGTTGAACCGGGATCGTCCGGGGCTAGAGTTAGTTGGGTTGTGGCCACTTTCAAGAAAAAAAATTATTTTATTCGAAAATATCGATGGGTATTGACGGAAGTCTTGCCAATTCCACATCACTCGGCTTGGACGCTGAGTTCTGAGGCTGTAAAACGATTGGCTTTGCCTTGGGCCGGGTGTCGTGGCAGGGTGGCGGCGATGACACGCTTGCTTTATCCATTTTCAGGGCTCGGTGCGCTGGTCCTGTTGGCGTCCTGTGCGATGCCGCCGGAGGGTGCAGGGGAGCGGGCGGAGAGGCCTGGGGTGAGGCCGGCGGTGGCAGGGGTGGGCCGCGATTACTGGGGGCACCGAGCGGGGCCGAGAGGGTTTAAGACGATTATTTTAGATGCGGGGCATGGCGGCAAGGATTCCGGAGCGCCGAGCAAATCCACCGGGCTGCTGGAAAAGAATGTCACGCTGGACGTGGCGAAGCGGCTTCGCACGGAGTTGGCAAGGGATTTTCATGTGATTCTGATGCGCAGCGACGATACCTTTGTAGAACTCGACGAGCGGGTGGCGCGCGCCAATCGTCAGGACGACGCCGTGCTGGTGAGTATTCATTTTAACAGCGGTCCAGGGTATTTGCGCGGCCCGGAAACGTACTTTTGGCGGGTCGATAGTCACGGCCTCGCGCAGCGACTCCAACGCGCTCTGACCCAAATGAGCCCCGGGCCGATGACCAACCGCGGGTTGGTGCGCCGCCGTCTGCGCCTCACCCGCAACCCGGAAATCCCCTGCGTGCTGGTGGAAGGTGGCTACCTCAGCAATACCGCCGAGGCCCGCCTTCTGAGCAAACCCGCCTATCGCCAGTGCCTGACCATCGCCATTGCCTCAGCGATCCGCAGCCAAGCGGCCCTCGGCGATGCCGGGACCGGCCCGCTGCCACCGCCGCTGACGGCCCCGCCGAGCCGCGCGAGTGACAGGCGGGAATGAGGCGGGTATTTCTGGGTTTAAGGCTCAGCCCTTGGGTTTGAGTTCCAAATACTCGATGGACACGGCGCGTTGGAATGGAGCGGATAAGCGCAATGTCTGCAGACCCTTTTCCAGCTTGAGTTCAGCGGCCGGTGTCATGTCCCACAGGCCGGTGCTCCACGTCACCTTGACGGTGGCAGCTTCGCCCGCACCCACTTTGAGATTGAGAACTTGTTCGACGTTGGCGGCGGCGGCTTTCATCGTCACGAGGTAGCTGCCGGCAGCTGGCACATCGAGCGCATATTCGACCCAGCTGTTATCCAAGCTTTTGCCGAAATTGAGCTGTTTGCCACCGGTGAAACAATCAAACACATTGGCACCGGCCATGTTCGCAAACGCCGCTGCCTGAATGCGGGTGGCACCTGCGGTGAGCTTCACGGGGGCTTGCGCTGCGGCTGCTGTGGCCGCCTTGGCCGCCGCAGTCACCTCCTTTTCAGCTTCCTCCGGTTTGAGTGAGGCGGTGGTATCGGTCTTGAGGGAGCTGAGGGATTTTTGGATTTTGTGGGCGACTTCCATTACGGTGGTTTTTGCTGGGGCGCTTAGGGCGGCAGCCAGCCAGCGCAGGTGTTCCACTTGGGTGAATTCGGCGCTGTGTTCGCGGTCCTGCACCGCAGCCATGAAGTCGAGCCCGCCCATGCCTTCGAGGCGAGACACCTGCCAACCGCGGCCGTAGCCGACTTTCCAAGCGCTGCCGGGTTGGGGTTCGGTCATTGGGTAGGCGGTTTTGTAGGCGACGCAGGCGTGAGCGGGTTGGCCGACGCCGATGGCGGGGATCCCGAAGGCCTGACAAATAAACACCGACCACGACGAGCGCGGACCGCATTTGCCGCCGCCAGCCAGCACGTTCTTGAAGGAGCCATTGAAGTCGATGGGGGAATTGCGCCGCCATACCTCACTGGTGGAATTGACCACCAATTCGTTTTTGCGCAGGTCGGGCCGCCAGGTGTTGATCATTTGCCGGCCCCAGGCCAGATCCTCGTTAGAAGCCCCGGAGCAGACGACTTTGGTGAGTTCCCAGACGGTGAGATGGTCGAAGCTGGGAAACAATTCCTTGTTGTTGTGGGCCGTCTTGTAATGTTGGTAGCGCGACACGGGTTCGGCGGGGGTTTTGGCACCTCCGGCACCGATATTGACACTGCCCGGCGGGAGAATGGCGGTGGCAATGGCGAGTTTTAAATTCAAGCCGTCCTTGGCCTCGGGGTCGGCAGCGAGGATTTTTTTCCAGATCTCCAAGGGGGCGGTGGACAGAGCATAACTATTATCTTCCCTGGCGGCTAGACCGATGGGCACAACCCCTTCCAAATACAAATCCAGCGCCTGGGTGTTGTTCATCAGCCAGCTCAGGAATGCCGGGTTGGCCGCATCGGCCTTGGCAAAAGCTGCCAGTTTGTCGGCTCCGGTTTTGGCGATGAATTGCCGTTGGTCCAAGGCTGCGAGAAAAGCCGGATCCTTGAGCATGGCCAGCAGAGGGGTTTCTGCCAAGGTGCCGGACGGCTTGAGGAATGTGTCAAGGTTTGTCAGATATCCGGTAAAATCGCCGGATTTGATCGCGGCGTACAGATCTTTGGCATTCGGGGCGGCGGCGTACAGCGGGGCTGTCATGGAACACAGCAGCGTCGCGGCGAATAGTGACTTGAGGGTTGAGGTTCCGATGGAAGTCATGTGGGAGGTTGTTTTGTGGGTGGTTTTTGCGGATATTTCAAGGAAGTGGTGGGAGTGGTCGGGTGAATCCACTGCCGGGCGCGTCGGCCGATACTTGCTGTGCTGCGGCTATCTTTCAAGCATGGCTCGCAAAAGGTGGATAGGCGGAGGCTGGGCACAACTTTGCGCCAAGGGATGCTGGACAAGGCCAGTGTGTAGGCACAGATTCCTGCGGCTCACGAATTCGCCCACCCCGATTCTATCATGCATATCCTCAACTCACCCCGTCTTGCGATGTTCTCCCTGTGCGGCCTCATGTCGATGGCCACCGCCTCGCCAACTGCCGCCCAATCCCCATTCCAAATCATGCCCGTGACCGCCGAACAGGCAGCGGAATACAAATTGGATACCACTTTCTATAAGAAGTGCACACTCGTTCAAAATATCCTCATCGCCACTTCCGAGAAAGTGCCCGACCTCGTCCATCAGGAGGCCGCCTATCTGTTTGACAAGATCATGAGCGACGTCAAGCCGGCCATTGCACAGCGCATCCGTGATCACAAGGTGCTGTGTGTGCTGGTGGGGCATTCTGAATTGGTGTCTGAATTGCCCCAATACCGGTCCGACAAAACGGGCAAGGACCTCGATTTCTATAACTGGCGCAACCGCGGCTCACTCAGTTCGCCTAACGACCGGCTCACGGTCCTGTTCTCCGAGGAGGACGTCATGGAATATGAGGGCGGCATGCAGCTGGAGAGTATTTTGGTGCATGAATTTGGCCATGTGATAGACGGCGCAGGCTTTGACGACGAGTTGCAACAGCGGCTCGCCGCAGCCTTCAAGCATGCCAAGGAGATCGGGATTTACAATGACGGCTATGCGGCCCAGAAGTTCCGGCGGGTGACGGGCAAAACGCCGGTTTGTTTGTTGGACGCGCTGGTGAAGTCGTTCCCGGCACAATCCTCCGGCTTTCTCCGGCAATGTCTCGATGGCGGCGATATCCTGGTCAATGGCAAACCTTGCCAAGCGGACGTGAAGGTCTGCGGCGATGACAAGGTGCTCATTGTGTTTGGCGGCCCGAAGCCATGTTATGCCAGTACGAATGCCGCAGAGTACTGGGCCGAGGGCGTGCAGGATTGGTATGATACCAATCGGACGATGGACCACGATCACAACCACATCCACACACGCGCTGCGTTCAAGACCTACGATCCGCAATTGGCCACTCTCATCGCAGATGTGTTAGGCGACGGTTCCTGGCGCTTCGTGTCACCCCGCGAGCGGGCCGGCAGCGGGCATCTGGCCGGGTACGATCCAGCCAGCGCTCCCACAGCAGTCAAGCTCGAGCACATTGAGATAGCGGCGCAGGACTACTATGACGCATACTGGAAGGATTACTGGCAGCGCTTGCATGACAAGTATCCATCGTCCCAGCCAGCCATCAAGCCACAGGCACCAGCCGGGCCTTGATTCTACTTTGTTTTGCGCAAGCCTACTTGATCTCGGCGCTGGGATTTTTGGGCCAGATCCAGCGCACGACCCTGCCGCCTTGCATGAGGGCTTTGGCCTCAATCGTCTTTACCCCGAAAATGTTTTCCTGGGTATAGCGAACCAAACCGGTCTGATAGGTTTCGGCATTGATCACCTCATCGGGCTCGGCTTTCCATTCCTGGACTTGCTCGAAAGTGAATTCCTTGATGACACCGCTGCGCAGGTGCGATTTCATCACCTCCACGGCGTCGGCCGGAATGCCCGATGGCGGCACCACCCCAGGGACCGCACTCGTGCCAGCTTGGGGAGGCGTCACATTTGGCTCGGTTGCGGTGCCTGGCTGCGGTGCTGCTTGGCCAGCCGGAACCTGAGGTGATGGAGCCAGTTGTGGATTGGCCGCGAGTTGGTCCATCAGGTCGGTGCCACTCACCGGCACCCGGCCTTCAAATGGACTGGAGCCTGGGCTAACCACCACTTGATCGCCCTCAATGCGGACCAAGGTGAGGCGGCTGCCGGGGTCGATTTTCATTTTTAGGCCGGTGGCGTCACCGACTTCGGTGGAGATCTTGAGGGTGACTTGGGTCGGCAGCTGTGCCGGGGTGAGCCTCGCCAAGTCAATGGTCGGCGCTGTCGGGGGGGTGGCGCTTGGGGGGGTGGCGCTCGGAGTAGTGGCTGGCGGCGTGGCGGCGCTCGGGGTGGTGGCTGGCGGCGGAGTGGGAGTATCTGCAACTGGCGCTGCCGATGAGTTGATGGCGGCGGGTTTGGCAGGCACGCTTTGCGACAACCCAGTGAGCTGATAGCGCATCGAAGGATACTTCAAGTAACCAACAAGCGCAGCGGTGAAACCCAAGATGCCAATGATCCATTTCATATGTGTGGAGGAATACCTGCCGTCTTTTAGAATTTAGGAGGGAACTTACAAGGTAAAAACGTGGGTAAAAACGCGGGTCTTTCAGGTTGGGTTAGGGCGAGATCGGGGATTGCGGCGAGGGGCAATCTGTTCCATACTCACCTGCGAGAGCAAAACCATCATTCATGCGGGCATTACTTTTCAGTTGTGAATATGCGACCTGTGCGGTGCCCGAAGCCTATCGGGATGTTTTTCAAAGAGCCGGGGATCTAGTGACGTCGCCTGCCGGCTGGGATCCGGGGGCTTTAAATTTGGCCCAAGGGTTCTCAATGAGATTCCGCACGCCCTTGGTGCACGGTCAGCGCACGCGTTTGCTCATCGATCTGGATGCCGACGGAGACGCCCGATGGAGTCGATTTTCGAAGAAAATCCCCGAAGCCGGCCGCCTCAAACTGGTGGAGCGGGAGGAAGTGGCCTATCGCAGTGCGCTGCGCTTGCGCATCGAGGAGGATTTGCGCCGCCATTCGGCGATATGGCACGTGATGGTGCGCACGGTAGGTGGACCAGCGGGGAAAATCGTCTTGGAATCTTTTGCGCCCGGGGGCCTGGGTGAATCCACTGCAGCCGCTTGGCGCGATGAGTTATTGCCGATGGGCTTGGACGTGAGTCACCACAAGGGGGTGAAGGGTTCCGCGCTGGCGGCGGATATGGGAGCACGTTTTCCGGCGGAGGGCTACGGTTTATTGCGCCTCAAGGTGGCACAGACGTTTTTTCTGGAAGGCCGCCCATGGCGCTGGGAGACGCTTAAGAAAGCCATGTTGGATTCACTCGCCGCAGTGGGCGGCGAAGAATAGTTGACCACCTGCTGCCAGTCAGCGCAATCACTCAGCTTCGCCTCACGCGTAGGTTTTGTGACTTTACGGGTTGTAGGGAGATGGCTCCGCAGGCTATAAACGGGCGTGATTTTCCGACAATTGCAGGTATGGATCGATCCGGTTCGACGCCATGGCCCGGAGGCGATGGCGGTGGACGAGTGGCTGCTGGAAACGGCGGTGGCACCGGTGTTGCGGGTCTATCAGTGGGACGGCGAGTGGGCAACTCTCGGGTATTTCGGCGGTTTGGAGCAAGCTCGAAACGCGCTACCGGGTGTGGACTGGGTACGGCGATGGACCGGTGGCGGAGTGGTCGATCACCGGTCGGATTGGACATATACGGTGGTGGTCCCCAGTGGCGAAGTGCTGGCAACGAGGCGAGGAGCGGAGAGTTACCGGTGGATTCACGAGGCGCTGGTGGCAGCTCTGCAGAACGAACAGCGTGACGTTCGCCTGAGTGCAGGCGAGGCTCAAACCGGTGCCGCCATGTGCTTTGACAACCCGGTCAGCCACGACCTAGTGGCCGCTGATGGCCGAAAACTCGCCGGTGCTGGCCAGCGGCGAACACGCCACGGCCTGCTGCACCAAGGATCGGTGGCCCTTGCTTGCACGGAGGTGACGTCACGGCAACGGGCCGAATCCCTCGCTGCGGGGTTGGCAGCGGACTGGCATCTGTTCGATTTCATCGTTCCGACGGCGCGTATTTCAGACTTGGTCGGGGAGCGCTACGCCAACGACGCATGGACCAACCGCAGGTGAGGGTCGAAACGCGCAATACTGTTGAATTAGTAGGAGGATAGGCATCCAGCCTGTCATGGACGACGGGCTTCTAGCCTGTCGTTTCATGCACAGACAGGCTGGAAGCGCTGTCTTCCATCACAGGCAGGATGCCCATTTTCCGATCAGAGCGCTAAATTGACCGTATTGGGCGAGACGCGGATGACCCGCCATGCGGAATGAGACTGGCAAAGTGCCCGCATGAGGAAGTCTGAAGGGATGGCCCTAATGGCAAGGGTGGGACAGGCGTTTCGGGCGAGACGCCGTGGCCAGCTGACTTGCGGCGAACGCGGTATGCGGTACGGACGCCGCCGCCAGTCGGGGCCTTGAAAAGCCAAAGCTTCTATCGTTAGATCAAGTTTTCAGCTCTTGGGCGTTCGGCGAGCTCAGCCGAGCCGTCTTCAAGTCTCCTGCCTCTTGGGTCTGAGGCGCAGCCTCGCACGGGGCTCATTTCGCGGCTTGCCAGAGGGCACCAGACGAGGTATCTAAAGCGGCATGGAACCGCTGACTTTCAAGCCGCTTTACATGGAACGGGTGTGGGGAGGGCGCGAATTGGAACGCATCTATGGCCGGGAGCTACCCACGGCTCATTTGCCTTATGGGGAGTCGTGGGAGATTGTGGACCGGGAAGCGGAGCAATCGATAGTCGATGAGGGGGAGTTTGCCGGAATGTCCTTGCATCAACTCTGGAGTGAGCGGCGTGCGGCCATATTCGGCGATGGGTTTGAGAAGCACTTTCGATTCCCGCTGTTAATTAAGGTGCTCGATGCCCGTGACGATCTTTCTCTGCAAGTCCATCCGCCGGCCCAGCTCGCAGCGAGCCTCGGAGGCGAACCCAAGACCGAGATGTGGTACATCGCCGATTGCACGGCGGGTGCCCAACTCTATGTCGGACTCAAGGCCGGGGTGACTCGGCCGGATTTCGAACGGGCCATCGCAGACGGGTCGGTAGCCGCTTGCGTCCACTCAATCACGCCCCGCCCCGGGGAGTCTGTCCTGATCAAATCGGGCCGCTTGCACGCCATCGGCGCGGGATTTCTCATCCACGAGATCCAACAAAACTCAGATACCACCTACCGCGTGTTTGACTGGAACCGCTGCGGCCTCGATGGCAAACCCCGCCAACTCCACGTCGCAGCGTCACTCGCCAGCATCGACTTCAACGACTACGAACCAGCCATGGATGTGCCCCAAGGCGACACTTTAGCTGCCTGCCAGTATTTTAAGACCACGCGAAAAATTCTCACAGCCGGTGACTCTATCGCCAACCCTGAAATCGGAAAATTCTCCATCGTTGTTGTGGTCGATGGAAGCTTGGTGAGTGCCGGCGGCCGTAGCTTTGGCAAAGGCAGCTTCCTGCTGCTGCCGCGCGATGCCAAACCCATGCAAGCCCAACCCTACGCGAGCGTCCTACAGGTGACCCTGCCTACTGAGGAAGAATGACGGTCTGAAACCGCCACTGATTGCCTGATTTCCCGGCTCTCATCCGAGATAACTGCGCGCTTTTGCCATGCCCATCGCATCGGTATTCTCGGAACCGAAACGGGCGCTTCCTGCCACAAAAAAATGATTTTTTTGTGCAACCTCTGGCGAAGTTGAGGGTTTCCGATCACGCATGAAGAACTACACACTCAGTTTGTGCGTCGCAGCTGCGGCGCTTTTCACCCTTCCATCCACCAGCTTCGCTCAAGATAAGCCGGCTGGGGATCCACCGGCGCGTGCCGCCCGCGGTGCTCGTTTCAGCCCTGAGGAAAGGCTCAAGCAAATGACCCAGTCACTCACCCTCACTCAGGACCAGCAGGACAAGATCAAGGCGATCCTCGAGAAAAACGCGGCCGCTACGAAGGAACTCATGAGCAAAGGGTTCCAGAATTTGACCGCCGAAGAAAAAACGAAGTTGGGCGAATTGCGGAAAAAGCAGACTGAAGAAATCGACGCCGTGCTCACCGATGAGCAAAAGGCGAAGCAAAAGGCCGATTTGGAAAAACGCCGTGGCGCAGGTCGCCCTGGTGCCCAGCCCAAGCCTGAGCCAGCGAAGTAATTCCCCTATTCAACCCTTCAACAACGGGCGGGAAGCATCAGCTTCCCGCCTTTTTTGCATCTTGGAAATCAGCCGTCAAATGGCCCTTATTTCGATAGATAGGCGCTCACCCCAGAGTGGTCGGGGGTCATCGCGGAGTCGCCCACTTTCCAATCCATGGGGCAGACCTCGCCGAATTGCTCGAAGTGCTGGAGAGCATCAATCATGCGCAGACACTCACCAATTGAGCGGCCCAGCGGCATATCATTGACGACTTGGTGGCGGACGATGCCGGCGAGGTCGATAAGGAACAATCCACGATAGGCAACGAGTTCGCCGGTGACGCTGACCACGCCATGGTCATCGATGGAGCGCTGGCCGGCGAGCACGTCGTAGGCCTCGGAGATGGTTTTGTTGATATCAGCGACGAGCGGGTAGGTCACGCCCTGGATGCCACCTTGCTGGCGCGGGGTTTGCAGCCACGTCCAGTGTGCAAACTCGGAATCTGTCGAACAACCGACCACCACCACGTTGCGTTTTTCAAACTCGCTGAGTTCTTCCTGAAAGCGGTGCAGTTCGGTGGGACACACGAAGGTGAAGTCTTTTGGGTAGAAAAACAGCACGACGTAGCTGTGGCCTTTGAACTGCTCGAGCGAAAAGTCCTCGATGATGGTGGTGCCGGCGACGGCCTTAGCGCGGAACAAGGGGGCGGGTTTGCCAACTAGGACGGACATGGTGGTGAAGTGGGGGGGGAGCGGTTAGGAATTAGTATGACTGCGGACGGGGAGGCGCGTGGCCCACACCGAACGTCACGGACATAAACGCGAATGGGCCGCGGCGCAAGATCCAACATGGGCAATTTTTTCTTGGAGCAAGTAGCCCGGGATCCGATGAGTCAATTTATTGGCAGTAGGATCCGGCTTTATCACGGTTTGTTGTGTGGTATCCGGCTTGGTTGTAGCCATTGATGTCGTAACCATATTTGTTATATCCGTAATAGTCGTAGCCGTTGTGGTAGGTGCTGTAATAGTAACCGTGATGTTTTTTGTAATAGTATCCTTGCCTATCTGCTTTTGGATCGATCGCATATCCTATATCTTCCGCTTTCATTACTATGCGCGGATCAACAGGATGGATTAGGTGCCCTTTGGCATCGTACGTGGTTATGCAACTGGTGTCGGCGAGTGCCGTGAGGGCAATTAGCAAAATCGAAATGGTTTTCATGGGATTATTTCCACCTGTTTATTGGGCCACTGGGCAATTTTTTCCGATTTTTGAGTTGGGTTGCCCATTCGCTTTCCATTTCCCCCGCCTCCCCAGAGGGGACGGGTGGGGCGAAGTCCCCGGAGGGGATTTAGAGGTGAAATCCAACAGCGGTCAAGCTGACACAGCTTGGCGGGGGGATTGTCCCGGATGGCAACCCTCATTTCACGGCCAATAGGGAGCAAGGAGTTTGTGAACGAGGCGTTTGCCCGGGCCCGGGAGCGGTTTAGCACCAAGCGCAAGGATGGGGCGCGGGCGATGAAGGGCAGCGGCAGCGGCGCGAAGGAACTGCTGTGGTG
>CAIQXC010000937.1 GCA_903875675.1 Akkermansiaceae bacterium | reverse complement strand
CTCAGGACAAGCCTCAGGACAAGCCTCAGGACAAGCCTCAGGACAAGCCTCAGGACAAGCCTCAGGACAAGCCTCAGGACAAGCCTCAGGACAAGCCTCAGGAATAATCCCGTCCTCGGGGATTCCGCACGAGGCCACTGAGGCACCTCCAGACCGGAAAAATCCGGCCGCCCGGATGAGCGTAAATCTTCAGGAGCCGCCCAAGAATCTTTGTCGCCTTGCTCTGAATCTGGCAAAAAATATTCCGCTGGAAACTGGCTCAACCCAGTGTAGGGTGCGCGAAATTTATGCTGCGCCATCCCCTTATCCTGATGTCACTTGCCGGTATCGCCGTTGTTGCGGCTGATCAACCGGTGCAGTTCAACCGCGATATCCGCCCGATCCTGATGAAACATTGCAGCTCCTGCCACGGCGGCGTCAAGGAGGCCGGCGGCATTTCCTTCATCTATCGGGATAAGGCGCTCGGGCTCGGCAAGTCCGGCGAGCCTTCCATCGTGCCGGGCAAACCCGATGAGTCGGCCATGCTGCGCCATCTCAAGAGCCAGGACCCCGACGAGTTGATGCCCAAGCATGGCCCGCCCCTGGCTGCCGCCCAAATCGCTCTGCTTGAGCGCTGGATCGCCCAAGGCGCTGATTGGCAGGAGCACTGGGCATACCTCGCGCCCAGGGAATCCCCTGCCCCCGCCCTCTCAGATCCCGCCTGGCCCACGTCTTCCCTCGACCGCTACGTGCTCGCCCGCCTCGATCAGGAAAAACTCAAACCGGCACCTCAAGCCACCGCCGCCGAGTGGTTGCGCCGGGTGTCCTTCGACTTGATCGGACTGCCCCCATCCGCTGATGAGTTGAACTCGTTTGAAACAACTGTTGGAAACGATCCTATTCACGCTCGGGAGCAAGTGGTGGATCGATTGCTGGCATCGCCACGGTTTGGTGAGAGGTGGGCGGCGGTATGGTTAGATCTGGCACGTTACTCGGACACCTACGGATTTGAGAAAGACCCTGGCCGCAATATCTGGCCGTACCGGGACTGGGTGATCCGGGCATTTAACCAAGACATGCCCTTTGACCAATTCACCATTGAACAACTGGCCGGCGACTTATTGCCCAATGCGAGTGCCAGCCAGCGACTGGCGACAGCGTTTCACCGCAACACGCAAAACAACACGGAAGGAGGAACCGACGACGAGGAGTTCCGGGTGGCGGCAGTCATCGACCGGGTCAATACCACTTGGACGACTTGGCAAGGCACCAGCTTTGGTTGCGTGCAATGCCATTCGCACCCCTACGATCCGATCCGCCACGAGGAGTACTACCGCTTTGCCGCCCTTTTCAATAACACCGAAGATTGCGACCTCGATGACGATTTCCCAACCTGCCGCGTCGCCAACGATGAAGCCAAACGCGATCAAGCCGCCACCCTCGAGTCCCAACTCCGCACGCTCCGCGCTCAACTCAACCAACCCGGCCAGCCACTCGCCTCCGCCGCCGCCGACTGGCAACCCTTCACCCCTGACGCATTTGCGCCGAGCCACGGCACCCTCACGGTGGCTGCGGACGGCACGATTCGCAGCGAGGGCACACTGCCGGTGGGCTGCAGCCACAAATTTTCCGGGACGGCCAAGTCGTTCACGGCACTTCGCTTGCGGATGCTGCCGACGAGCGAGGATCCGAAAAAATGGCCCGAACGGGGTGCCGTGGCCTCGTCGTTCCAGCTTCAGCTCACAGATGCCGCCGGGGCTGCCACGGGGGTAGCGCTCAAGGAAGTTTTCGCCGATTATCTGGCGGGTCCTTATGATCCGATGACGGCCATCCGTGGGGGCGGTGGCGTGGGAGATTTTCCAAAACTCAACGGCCCACGCTGGTTTGTCTTCGTCCCCGAGCAACCCGTGACACCCGCCGCCGGCACCCGCTTGGAAGTAACCATCAAACAGGATGCTGCCACCACCGGCAACCAAGCCACCCCGCTGCGGCGTTTTGCAATCGATCTAACGAGCAATGCGGCATGGTCAGCGCTGGTGAGTGACCCGCAGCGGATCGCGGCCTGGCAGTCTCACCAATCCCTCAAACAACAACTGGATGCCATCCCCGCCACCTTGGTTCCCGAGATGGTGGAACGGCCGGCCGCAGCACAGCGGGAAACCCGGGTGTTTGCCCGCGGCAACCGGATGATCAAAGAGCAAAGCGTCAGCCCCGGCCTGCCGGCTGTGTTGGCTCCTGATGCCGGCGCGGCGGGCATGTCCCGCCTTGAGATGGCGCAATGGCTGGTGAGTGAACGCAACCCTCTAACCGCTAGGGTGCTAGCCAACCGCTTGTGGGGCGAAATGTTCGGCGTCGGCATAGTCGAAACCATGGAGGACTTCGGCACGGCCGGCTCGCCGCCGAGCCACCCCGAGTTGCTAGATCATCTGGCGCTGCGTCTGCGCGACGGCCACCACTGGTCGGTCAAGGCGTTCCTCAAGGACATCGCTCTTTCAGCAACCTATCGACAATCGAATCGCCTTACCGCGGACCTGCTGACCCGCGACCCGCACAACCGCCTGCTGGCACGTGGTCCGCGCAACCGCCTCACCGCCGAGATGTTGCGCGATCAGGCACTGGCTGTCGGCGGGTTGTTGTCGCCTAAAATGTATGGGCCACCAGTATTTCCACCACAACCGGCGGGTGTCTGGAATTCGGTTTACAGCGGCGCTGCCTGGAATGAATCCCCTGGGGAGGACCGCCTGCGCCGCGGCCTTTACACCTACTCGAAGCGCACCAGCGGCTATCCGGCATTCCTCACCTTCGACGCCCCCAGTCACGACCTATGCTGTGCCCGCCGCCTGCCCACCAACACCCCATTGCAAGCCCTGATCACCCTCAACGATCCAGCTCACATCGAGGCAGCACAAGGCCTCGCGAAACGCATGACCGAACACGCCCCGAGCTTGCGCGAACAACTGGCATTCGGGATATTGTTAGTCACACAACAGGCAGCCTCCTCCGCCATGTTGGATAAACTAACGGGCCTCCACAGCGCTGCCACCACGGACTATCAGAAAGCCCCGGCACAAACCGCCAAACTCGCCTCCACCCCGGAGGCCGCCGCCCTGGTACTCGTCGCCAACACCTTGCTCAATCTCGACTCCGCCCTGACCAAGTAACTCCGCCAAACCCTAGCAAAAATGTCCTATCAGAACCATCTCCGCCACGCGCAACTCGCGCACCAGACGCGGCGACACTTCCTCTCAACCTGCACCAGCGGGCTCGGTGCGCTGTGGCTGGCCACCACCACCGGCCGCGCCTGGGGCGGGCCGTCGCGGGATCCGGCCAAGCCGCTGGCCCCGATGTTGCCGCTGTTTCCAGCCACGGCCAAGCGCGTGATCTACCTGCACATGGCCGGTTCGCCATCGCAGCACGAGTTGTTCGACTACAAGCCGGATTTGGCCAAACTCAATGGCAAGGAATGCCCCAAGGAATTCCTCGAGGGCAAGCAGTTTGCCTTCATCCAAGGTGTGCCAAAAATGTTGGGCCCGCAATTCCCCTTCAAGCAATACGGCCAGTCCGGCGCTTGGCTCTCCGACCGCTTGCCACATTTTTCCTCGGTCGTCGATGACGTGTGCTTCATCAAGTCGATGCATACCGACCAATTCAACCACGGCCCGGCCCAGTTATTGGTTCACACCGGCAACCAAAACGTCGGGGCCCCTTCTATCGGTGCCTGGGCCACCTACGGACTGGGTTCGGAAAACCAAAACCTGCCAGGGTTTATCGTCCTAACGTCCGGTGGCAAAAATCCCGATGCCGGCAAATCCGTCTGGGGCGCCGGCTATCTGCCATCGGTCTATCAAGGCGTGCAGTGCCGGTCGGAGGGCGAGCCTGTCCTCTATCTGGGAGATCCGCCGGGCATTCCGCGGCCAATTCGCCGCCGCGCGCTCGACACCCTGGAGCAGCTCAACCACCAACTCGCCGAGGACGTCGGAGACCCCGAGACGCTCACCCGCATCGCCCAATACGAGATGGCCTATCGGATGCAGACAGATGCCAGCGAGGCCTTCGATCTGCGGCAGGAATCCCCCGCCATGCACCAGTTCTACGGCACCCAGCCGGGCCGCGAATCCTTTGCTAACAACTGCCTGCTGGCCCGCCGTCTTGCCGAGCGCGGTGTGCGCTACATCCAACTCTTCCACTGGGGTTGGGATTCTCATGGCGACTGCCAGGGCAATGCCCTCAACGGCGGTTTCACCGATCGCTGCAAGGAGGTGGATCAACCGATGACCGCGCTGCTCAAGGACCTCAAGCAACGCGGGTTGCTCGACGACACACTGGTGGTTTGGGGTGGCGAGTTCGGCCGCACGCCGATGTTAGAAAATCGCGGCGGCAACGACAATCCATTTGTTGGACGCGACCACAACCCCGGTGCCTTCACCCTCTGGATGGCCGGCGGTGGCGTCAAACCCGGCATCACTCACGGCGCAACCGATCCGATCGGCTACCAGTCGATCATCGACAAGGTATCGCTGCACGACCTGCACGCAACGATGCTTCACCTCATGGGATTTGATCACCAAAAGCTCACGTTCCAGACCCAAGGAGCCCCCCAACGCTTATCTAACATAACCAAGCCATCCACGCGGGTGGTGCGGCAAATTGTGGCGTGAGGAGTAGGTGTTCCGCTACTAGATCCCCGGCGACGCCACCAAGTGAGCGCCTTGGGCAGGCCGCGACGCAAAAATTTGCGGCGTGATGCCGGTGGCCTTGGCGTATTCCGTCGCCAGCGTGGCAGCAATATCAGCGGCCTTGTGGGATTCGCAAAGCGTCACCGTGGAGCCGCCGAAGCCACCGCCGGTCATCCGCGCGCCGATCACGCCACCGGTGCGGCCCATCTTGCGGGCAATTTCCACCATGATATCCAACTCGGTGCAGGACACCTCAAAGTCATCGCGCAGCGAATCATGGCTGGCAGCCATCAGCGGCCCGAGCGCCTCAAAATCGTTCCGCGCCAAAGCACTGGCAGCCGCAATGGTGCGCGCAATCTCGCCCACGACGTGGCGCGAGCGGCGGTTGACAGGGTCGCCCAGTTGCGTCCAAGCGGCGCTCACATCGGCCTCACTGACGTCGCGCCACGAGGATTTGCCGAGGATCGCAAGGCCGTCTTCGGTGTGCTTGCGGCGGGCCGCGTACCCCCCGTCAGATAACTCGTGATGCACCATGGTGTTGGCTATCAGCACCGTGAGATCCGGATTCTCAAACGGCACCAACTCGGGTTCGCCAGATTGGCAGTCGATGAGAATGAGCCGGTTCGGTTTGCCGAAGGCCGAAGCGAACTGGTCCATGATGCCGCAAGGCACCAACGCAAAGTCATGCTCCGCTTTCTGGCATAACAACGCTTTTTCCCGCGTGTCGAGCACTGTGTCGAGCAGTCCTTCCAGAAACGTCGCCATCGCGCATTCCAGGGCCGCAGACGACGACAGGCCTGCCCCGCCGGGAATCGATGACACGATAAACGCGTCAAACCCCGGAATGTGGTGGCCGCGATCTTGGAAGCCACGGATGACCCCGCGCAGGTAGTTGCTCCACTTGGGCGTGCCGATTTGTTGCGGTTCAGTCACGTCGAATTCAGCCACTTCAGGAAAACTGTGGTCGCAAATGCGGGCTTGCGTGCTGCCATTGGCGCAACCAGCTATGACGATGTAACGGTCAATGGCAAATGGCATCACGAAGCCATCGCAGTAATCGATGTGCTCGCCGATGAGATTGACCCGTCCGGGCGCTGCCGCCGTGACCGTGGCGGTCGCTTGAAGGCGCTGGCGCAGCCCGACGGTGGCATCAGACACGAGGTCGCTGAGATTGGGATTGATTTGGAGCATGGCGGTGCCCAACGCTTGACCGAAAATCCGCCGAAAGTAAAGCGGGAAGTCAGGCTGGACGCGAGTGCCCTGATGCTGGCGCGGCGGCGGCTTTGGTGGCGGCAAGGCACTCAGCCACGAAATGATTGCATGCCTCGCGGCACAGCAGCGGGATGGCCTCGCCTGCGGCAGTCCCGGCAGAGATGCCGCTGCAGCGGCTCGCAGCGCTGGGCTGCAGCGGCGTGTTCGCATCCAATTGCCACATCAATTTCCGGGCACAAGGCACGACGCTGCTGCACGTCTGACTCACCAACTTTTGCAGTGCCTCATCGCTCAAAACCCGGACGCGCTGATACATCCCGCTTTGCCGCTTCAATTTGTCGCGCAAGTGCTCGACCTCCAAGGTGCCGTCTTGTTCGGCCAGCCACAACCCCACACAGGCCGGATAAAATTGGTCCAGTGCCTGCCGCAGGTCCTCCACCGAGCCCAGCAGCATCACCCAGCCCCGGCGCAAATTCTCCTGCGCCTTGAGAAACCGATTGCTGCCGTCCGCCGCCTCCGACGCAAGCTCCCGCGCCCCTGCAGGCCCTTGATAAATCGTCAAAT